>JAISZQ010000021.1 GCA_031269165.1 Spirochaetaceae bacterium | reverse complement strand
ACGCGGGCGACACGATTGCGACACCGGCGAAGGTCACCAACGACGGGACCATCGCGACCAAAACGGTCACGGAGACGGTGCTGACGGCGCTTGCGGGACTGTCCGGTTCCGGCACGATTGAACTTGGCGCGAGTGTGACCTTGACCGACGCGCTTGCGCTTACGCAGGACGTGGAAATCGGTACTGGCGGCAGCCTGACCGCCCATGTCGTAGCCGCGCCGTTCACCGGCGGCAAGACGATTACCCTCTCCGCGGGCGCGCTTGACTTCGGCGAGGCACTCGCGACGCTCGATCTCTCCGGCGTAACGATTGTTAATGGGGGCACCGCTGGAATCACCACGGAGACCGCCTCGACGGCGGCGCTGAACGCCATTCTCGAGGCGGGCGCGGGGGGCAAGGTGGCCTCAACAGGCGCGGTGGACGGCACCAGCATTACCGTTCCCGCCGCAACAACGCTCGCGCTTGGGGCGGCCGACCTCACAGGCGACCTGACCCTCACCGGCACTGCGGCTTTGACCACGACCGGGGCGGTTTCCGTAGGCGGAACCTTGACCACCGGCACGGGCGCAATCGACATCGGCGCGGCGCTCACGCTGGAGGATGATGTTGCGTTTAACGGCGCGGTTACCGTCGGCGCGGCGCTCACGCTGAGCAATAATGCTACGTTTAACGGCGCGGCTACCGTACCGAATGGCGGGAGCATTGTCCTTGAAGAAGGTAAGTATATCGCGACCGGAGTTGGGGGCGACATCGCCTTTGGTGGCGGCGCGACCCTCGGCAACTCAAGCACTCTTACAGCCGGTGCCGATTCCGCCGCGACCGTGGCGGGCAGCAGCGACGGTGTTGTCATCAACGGGCCGGTCGAGGGAGCGGGCACAATCTCCCTGCTAACGGGCAGCAAGACCCTGAAAGTGGAAGTGGGCACATTGACTTGGGACTCCGTGGTGATTAGCGGAACTACCGGAAAAAGTACGACGATCACCTCCGCCGCCTCCACCGATACGGTTACCCTTAACGATACCTCGGGGCTTGAGATCGGGATTGGCGGGAAGATTACCCTGACAGACGATCCGCTTAGTTTTGTTGCAAGCAATCCCGCTAACCTGGCGCTGGTGGGTGAGGGCGACTACACCGTTGGCGTGGCAGAGGTAACCCTGAACGCGGACGGCCTGCACCTTCCGCCAGAGGCGACCCTCACCTTCGGCGAAACAACCGGCTTTATCAAAGGCTATGCGGTTGCGGATGGGAGTGAAACGGAGATCTGGAAGATCGGCGGAGCCGCTGTCGCAATCACTTCGGTTGAAAATGCGGATAGTAATGGTACGGGGGTCGTCTTCAAGGCTAACGAAATCAAAGGCGTTGTCGGAGGCGAATCCTTCACCATGGGCGATGGCCTCATCTTCACGATAGCGGCCGACGCGACATGCGAGGAAGTAGCGGACGGTGTCGGGAATACGGTTGTGGAACTTGTAGGCGTTATCGCCGACCTCAGTACCGCCGGAACCATTGAGATTGCCGAGGGCGGCGTCCTCAAACTTGCCGCAGACGGCGGTATCTTCGCCGCAGCAAGCACCGCAGGCGGGGCAGCGTACGGCAATAAAGTCTCCTCTACCGATGCAAGCACGGCCGCCGGGTTACCGGCTGCAAGCAGCGTTGACTCAAGCGATGTCGGGTACATCTCCAGCACCGGGAACGGTGAGAGTGATGATACTGTTACAGCCGGTGCCGCCGCCATCGACAAGCAGAGTACCTTCGTTGCAGTAAACAAGGCAAATGTAGATGACGCTACTAACGGCACTAATGACGCCAAAATCCTGGTTGGTGCGGCTTTAGAGTAATACATCAGTCACGAGGTAACCAACCCCCGGCCCGGCATCAACGCCGGAGCCGGTAAAGGGAACGGCCCTCCCCGCACGGGGAGGGCCGTTTTTTCTATCTGGGGGCGCGGGCGGCCCGGCCCGCTCGCCAGACGATCGTCATGGCGAGAAGGCAACAGTTTGCCGACAACGAAGCAATCCGGTGTGATGGCCTTCCCTCGTCTGGATTGCTTCGGGCTCCGCCCTCGCAATGACGATTTCCCCGCATTCACTCCCCCGTAGGGGGAAGTCGCCCCCTGTCAACAACGTAAGCATTTTTGTCCGCGCTTTTCTTTTTTCTTACGTTGTTGACTGGGGGTCCGTGGTTCGTGATAGAGCGCCTAGCCATTAGTATCCCGACATGATGGCAACAACGGGTAAAGAGAATATCCGGTAAAGCATAGAGGTCAAATACGGCCTTTACGCGCCACATGGTTCAAAACCTTACCTTTTTCGCACTTTTTTCACGTTTGATTAAAGCAAAACGGCACCTCAACGCCTTAATAGAGGGTACAAGGCCGTTCCGAAACTTCTGTTTTGGAACAGCCCCATCTCTCTACAGGAAGGTGTCTATGAAAGGTTCAAGAGAATTGGCGGAAAATGTCTGGTACGAGGTCCGTACCGAGATTAATGTCGGCGAGCCTTTGTTCCGGCTGGCGTGGGCGGTAGTGCTCTTTTACCGCGTCCTCATCGAAACGAAGGCGAAATTTGGGTTCGAGATGCGGGGGCTTGCGCTCAATGAGGCGTGGCTCTCGTTCTATATCAAGCCCGTCAACGGGCTTGAACTGCCCAAAATTATGCAGTGGCTGAAACAGACGTTCTGCCTCCGGTTCAACGTGCGGACGGGTAGGAAGGCGCTTCTTTGGGGGGAGCGGTACTGGTCGGAGATTCTGGCGGGGGAGCCGCCGGAGGGGGCGGAAGAGGTGGACTGGGATGCGGTCGGGGCGGAGGCAAAGACACCAATCCCGGAGGAAATGGCCTACGCGCTGAGTTGGGACAGCCTGAGGACGGGGGTCTGGGAGGCGAAAACGAGTTTTTCGCCCAAAAACCAGCCCTCTCCCGCGTTCCCGCCCGGTTAATCGGGGGCTTTGCCCCCGATTAACGGCGAAAAAGGGTGAACATACCGCCTCAAGCGTCCCGGCCCACCACGGCGGCCAAAGGACTTGGGAGAAGTCTGCCCTTCTGCCTATGCCACGGCAGACAGGCAACGTTTTGGAACAATCTTTGCCCACAGTTTGAATCGTGTTGGGATACTAACCACTGTTCACGAGCAACGGTTCATTTCACTGTAACTATTCCAAAAGTTTTGTTTTTTTAGTAGTATAAGCGCGTTTATGTTATAGTCTATGTATAAACGAGGAGTAATCATGAATTTTGTAAAGAGACTTTATTCGAAGAATTTCTTCATATTTAATCTCGTGCTTATCGGCGTGATTTTCGGTTTTTCGTTGGCGTTTTTGTCTTTTTCGTGCTCGTCGCCGCAGAAAAAGGCCGGGGCGCAACAGAGTTCGGTCGTGATACCGCAAAGTTCGCTGGAAACGGCGGAAAGTTTGCAGAATGTGTTCCGGGCGGTGTCGGAAAAGGTACAGCCTTCCGTGGTGGCGTTGAAGACGGAGTCGGTACAACGCCAGCAGGTGCCGCAGTTTGACGGGGTGCCCTGGGAGTGGTTCTTCGGGCCGCGCGGCAACGAAGAGCAGACGCCCCGTCAGCGGGAATTCCGTTCTCAGGGCTTGGGATCCGGGTTTATCGTTCGGCAATCCGGCGACACGTACTATGTACTGACCAATAACCATGTTGTGGCGCAGACGGACAAGATCACGGTCGAGGTAAACGACGGTTTTGCAACGTCCTATGACGCGACCGTTGTCGGGTCGGATGAGCGGAAAGATCTCGCTATGGTGTCGTTCAAGTCAAAGGAGAGTTATCCGCTGGTAACGCTGGGCGATTCGGATAATGTGCACGTCGGCGATTGGGCGATCGCGCTGGGGAACCCGCTCAACTTCATGTTTTCCGTGACGATGGGCATCGTGAGCGCGGTTGGTCGGCAGGGCGGCCCGGGCAACACGATCAACGACTTTATCCAGACGGACGCTTCGATTAACCAGGGGAATTCGGGCGGGCCGCTCGTGAATATCCGGGGCGAAGTCATCGGTATTAACACGTGGATCGCGTCGAGTACCGGAGGCGGTTCGGTCGGCCTCGGCTTTGCTTCGACGATTAACGGCGCCAAACGGACGATTGACGAGTTTATCGACAAGGGGTCGATCAGTTACGGGTGGCTGGGCGTTACGTTGCAGGAGGCGGGGAAGGATACGCTCAAGCAACTTGGCGTTGAAGGACGGCAAGGCGCGCTCGCCACGATGGTCTTCTCGGGTTCTCCCGCCGATAAGGGCGGCATTCAGCCCGGTGATTATATTGTTCAGCTCAATGGAAGTTCCGTCCGCAGTGTCCCCGATTTGCAACTCAAGGTTGGCGACATAAAGCCCGGCGAACGCGCCCAGTTCAAGGTGGTTCGCGACAAGGCCGAGCGGGATATTACGGTTCGTATCGAACAGCGGAACGACGAGACCGCCGCAGACAACAGCAAACTGTGGCCGGGCGTTTCGGTTATACCGCTGACCGACGACATTCGGGAAGAGTTGAGTGTCGAAAAGTCGGTGGAAGGCGTTGTGGCAATCGGCGTAACGCCCAAGAGTCCGGCGGACATCGTGGGGCTGGCCGGCCGGGATGTCATCACGGCGGTAAACGGCGAAGTGGTGCGCGACGTTGCCGCGTTCTACAAGGTTCTGCGTGAAAAAACGACCCGCGAACTCTGGTTTGAAGTCCGCCGGGGTGCTTCCACTGTGGAAACGTTGCGGTTCAAGCGGTAGGGATGAGGTTTCTTTAAGAGCCTGTTCAGAATCTCAGCAAAAAGGGGGATCGGCAATTTGCCGCGTCTCCCCCTTCGCTCCGGCCCGCGCAAACCAGTGCGAGGGGATACCCCGCCCTGGGTTGAGCCGTCCTCCGCTAGCCCCCTCTGCGGGAGGCCCAGCCCCCCGCAACGCCCCCCAAATCACAGCGGAGACTTGCGTCTCGCGGGGTTTTGGAACAGGCTCACTTATCGTACATCAGGTAATTCAAACCGATACTCTTATTCCCTTTAGTCCTATCATTGTTGCCCCCCTACGATTTTCCGGCGGCGAGGGCGCGTTCGAGACCGGCGGCGAGGGCGGCGCGGTTTTTCTTTTTCGCGTCTTCCATGACGGCGGTGACTTTCGCCGTGTAAGTGCCGGGACTTTGTTTGATGAGCATTTCGGCGGCGAGGCTACGGATGCGGTCGGGGTTTTTCTCGCCCTCGAAAATTTCTTCCAGTGCCCCGGTCGCCGCCTGTGAGCCGATTTCGCCAAGCGCCTTGACCGCCTCGTCGCGGACGGTGGCGGCCTCGTCGTTCAGGGCGCGGTAGCGGAGGTAGGGGATCGCGGAAGCGAGTTTTCGTTTTCCGGCGGCGGCGCACGCGCCGAGACGTGTCCTGAAGAAGGAATCGCGGAAGGCATCGAGGATGGCTTTTTCAACGTCGTCCCCGTCGAAGGCGCCCAACGCGCCGACGGCACTGGAACGGACATTGGGGTCGTTGGCGAGAACCGCATTGACGACGGCTTCTTTCGCGGCCTTGTCCCCGATTTTCGCGGTGGCATCGAGGGCGGCCATCCGCAACACATAGCGTTCTTCCTCGTTGTTGATGAGTTCGACAAGGAAGGCCGTCGCGTTTTTCGAGCCGGTCTCTCCCAGCGCGACGACAATTTCCCGCTGGGTTTCGTTGGCCGGGGTACGCTCGCGGTAGTAGGTGATGAGGTAATCCGCCGCCCCGTTCCCGTCAGTTGCTGCCGAGATGCGGCCATACGCCCGGATCGCGGCGTTGGTGAAGGGGCCGCTCTCGTCGTCCAGAATCGGGGTGAGTGCCCCGGCGGCCTCGGTGCTTTTCATTTTGCCGAGATAGTCGATCGCGCCGAGTACGACATCGTTCCGGTTGTCGCTGTAGTCTTCCAAGATGGCAAGGGCGCGTTTTTCGAGGCCCGCCTGTTCGCGGTCGGTAAAAAACGAAAAGAGCGCGGTAAGGATCGTGTTGTTGTTCGTGTCGGCCGCGATCTCGATGAGGTCGCGGTCGAAGTCGTCCGCCTTTTCCGTGCGTAACGTGCCGATGAGCGCGGTAATCTCGCTGTCCGTGCCGTAACGAATGATGTCGCGGCGTTTTTCGGCGTCGGCCTTTTCGTCGGCAAATAGCGGAGCCGCCAGAAGGTTGCACAAGAGAATAATGAAAGCAGCAACACTCCTTATCCGGCCCGATGGCAGTCCCTGTGAGGAGGGGTCTGTCCCCGCCGGAGAGGTCTGTCCCTGCCGGGAGGGGTCTGTCCCTGCCGGGAGGGGTCTGTCCCCACAGGAGGGGTCTGTCCCCGCCGAAAGGGGTCTGCCCCCACTGGAGGGGTCTGTCCCCGCCGGAGAGGTCTGTCCCCGCCGGAGAGGTCTGTCCTCGCTGAAGGGGCCTGTCCCCGCCGAGAGGGGCCTGTCCCCGCTGAAGGGGTCTGTCCCCGTCGGAGGGGTCTGTCCCCGCCGAGAGGGGTCTGTCCCCGTCGGAGGGGTCTGTCCCCGCCGAGAGGGGTCTGTCCCTGCCGGGAGGGGTCTGTCCCCGCTGGAGGGGTCTGTCCCCGCCGGAGGGGTCTGTCCCCGCCGCGAGGGGTCTGTCTCCGCCGGAGGGGTCTGTCCCCGCCGGAGGGGTCTGTCCCCGCCGGGAGGGGTCTGTCCCCGCCGGGAGGGGTCTGTCCCCGCCGGAGGGGTCTGTCCCCACAGGAGGGGTCTGTCCCCGCCGGAGGGGTCTGTTCCCGCTGGAGGGGTCTGTCCCCGTAAGACGGAGGTTGCCCCTCGCGCCTGAGATGGGGGGCGTTGCGGGGGGCGGGCCACCCGCAGAGGGGGTAGTGGAGGACCGCAGGGCCGGAACGAGGGGGAGACTTCCCCCTTTGTATGATGAAATCGTAAATTGTTGTGCATGGCTTCCTTCTTATTATACTATCGGGTATACTTTTGTCTACGATGAAAAATTTGAGCGGAATGAAAAGTTTTGGCGGAAGGGTGCTGTTTCTGGACCGGAGCGACATCAACACGGACGAGATTATCCCGGCGAAGTATCTCACCGAGAATACGAAGGCGGCGCTGGGGCCGTATCTGCTGGAGGACCTGACGCTGGCGGGGTTTGACGCGAAGCGGGACGTTGCCGGGCGCGGGGCGGTGGTGTCGCGGGGCAATTTTGGTTGCGGGTCGTCCCGCGAACACGCTCCGTGGGCGCTTGAGGCGAACGGGATCAACATTGTTATCGCCGAGAGTTTTGCGCGTATTTTTCGCGGCAATATGTACAACTGCGGGATGATTGCCGCCGAGTTGCCGCCCCAAACGATCGACGCGCTCTTTCGGGAGTTTGCCGGGGATTCGGGTGCGGAGACGCTGCTTACCTGCGACATCGAAAATGCCACGCTGACGTTTACGTCCGGCGGCAAGGAGAAGACCGTGCCGTTTACGCTGAAAGGCTTTGACCGCGCCCTCGTTGAGACCGGCGGTTGGGTGGCGTATGCGGATGGGAAGTATTAGCGCGACGAGAATATTGAAAAGGGAACATGAGCGCGCATCATTGCGAGACGTGTCGCGAAAGGGGTCATTGTGAGATCGTTTTCCATTTCCCCACAGGGGGTTCCGGGGCTACTTGGCGGCGATGTATTTCAAGAAGTTGCGCAACAGATACGTCAAAAGCACGGTGCCGAGGATCATCACGACGGAGAGGGCGTTGATGACGGGGGATACGCCGAAGCGGATCGCCGAATAGATGTAGAGGGGCAGGGTCGTGGAACCGGTGCCCGCGACAAAGTAGGTGATCACAAAGTCTTCGAGAGAGATCGTGACCGCAGTGAGGAAGCCTGAGACGATACCGGGCATACACACGGGCACCGTTACCTTGACGAGGGTCTGCCGTTCGTCCGCGCCGAGGTCGCTTGCCGCTTCGATGATCGAAAAGTCAAACTCGTCGAGACGGGCCATCACCATCAAAAAGACGAAGGGGAGGTTGAACGTGGTGTGCGCGATGTAGATCGTGAGGAGGCCAAGCGGGATCTTGAGTCCGGCAAAGAAGATGGTGAGCGACACGCCGATGATGATTTCCGGCAACACCATCGGGAGAAACGAGACCACTTGCACGTAGTTGCGTAGCCGGAAACGATGCCAGTTCACGCCGATGGCGCCGAGGGTGCCGAAGATGGTCGCCGTGACCGCCGAGGTGAGCGCGATAAACACCGAGTTCCCGAAGGCGTGCCACAGATCGCCCGAATGGAGGAAGAGTTGTTCGTACCAGACGAACGAGAACCCCGTAAAATGGAGACTCTTCGCCGCGTTGAACGAGTAGAGCGTCAACACGAAGAGCGGGAGAAAGAGAAAGACAACGGTCGCGGCAAAGACCACCGCCGAAAAAGAAAAGGGCTTCTGCCGCCGCCTGAGTGCCCGGCGCGCATGACGGGCCGCCTCATCCTGCGAACGGGACGGCTTGATCGTTGTTACCACGTCGCGGACGATGCGCTTGATACTGAAATTCGTGTTGACACTGAAACTCATGGGGCTTTCTCCTTTGGCTTTTCGCCTTTCGTCTTGCGTTGCAGACCCAGCATCACGAGGACGCCAATCGTGGTGGCCAGCGTCAGCACCATCGAGATGGACGAGGCGAGCGGCCAGTTGCGGGATTTTCCCAACTGGTCGGCAATCACGTTGCCCAGCATATACGAATCCTTGCCGCCCACGAGCAACGGCACCGCATAGGCGCCGAAAATCGGGATGAAGGTGAACAGTACCGCCGTGTAGATGCCGCTCTTAATACTGGGAAAGAGAATCCTGAAGATGGCCCCCTGCTTCGTCGCCCCCAGATCCCGCGCCGCTTCCAGCAGGGAGAAATCAAACTTGTCAATCGAGGCAAAGAGCGGGAGAATCGCGTAGGGTAAGTACATATACACCAGCACGAGAACCACCGCGCCCTGGTTGTACAGAAAGGGGATATAGTCTTTCACAATGCCCAGCCGCATAAGAAACACGTTGAGAAACCCGTTGTTGCCGAGAATGTTGATCCACGCGAACACCCGGATAAGGAAATTCGTCCAGAACGGCACGATGATCACCATGAGAAGCAGGGCCTGATGCTTGCTCTTCGCCATGAAGTAACCGCAGGGAAGCGCGAGGATAATCGTGATGAGGGTGGCAAGGGCAGCGGTCCCGAAGGTATGCGCCGTGATCCGCACGATGTTCGGGTTGGCAAGTTCCGCGTATGCCCGCAGGGTCGGCAGCCACGTGACACCCCCGTGCAACCGCTTGGTGAGGAAGCTGTACAACACGATGATCACGAGCGGCGCGGCGAAGAACAGCGTGAACCACACCCCCATCGGGAGCGTGTAAAGCGGCCCAAACTTCTTCCGCCGCGCCTGAAACGCGGGCAACGTGCCGCTCACGACCCGGCCTCGTTTTTCAGCCCGACGATGTAGCCGTCGTTCGCGCTCCACGAGAGGAACACGTTGTCCTTCCAGATAATATCCGGTCCCTCGTCCGAGTAAACCGCGTGCTGTTTCATCACCCGCAACAACACCCCACTCGCCGTCTTCACATAAAACTTGGTCTGGAACCCCGAATAGACCGGCTCGTCAACCACGCCCTGACACTGGTTGATGTCCGCCCGCCGTGTCGCCGGTTTCTCGGTGGAAATCAGAATCTTCTCCGGCCGTATCGTGAAACTCACCGTCTGGCCCGGCGAAAACTCGTCAACCGTCGTCACCTTGACCGTGCCCAGCCCGTCGATGGCAAGCTCGACCATGTATTCCGTCTCATTTTTGGGTAACCGTTCCGACGACAACACCTTCCCGTCAAAGAGGTTCGTCTCGCCGATGAACTTCGCCACAAACTCGTCGGCGGGGCTCTCGTAAATCTCGTGGGGCGTTCCCACCTGGAGCACGTCCCCCGTGTTCATCACCGCGATCCGGTCGGACACCGACAGCGCTTCCTGCTGGTCGTGCGTCACATAGATGAACGTGATTCCCACCTTGTCGTGCAACTGGTCAAGCTCGATGAGCAACTTCCCGCGCAACTTCGCGTCCAGTGCCGAAAGCGGCTCGTCAAGCAACAGTACCTTAGGCTCGTTAATCAGCGCCCGCGCAATCGCCACCCGCTGTTTCTGCCCGCCCGACAGTTGGGAGGGCTTCTTCTCGCCGTGCGCCTCAAGCTGGACGAGGCGCAGATACTCCTCGACCCGCTCGTTTACCTCATGCCGGGGCCGCTTCTTGATGCGAAGCGGAAACGCCACGTTCTCAAACACCGTAAGATGGGGAAACAGCGCGTAATTCTGGAAAACGGTATTCGCCTGCCGCTTGTTAGGGGGAAACGGCAACACGTCCGCCCCATCAAAAAGCACCGACCCCTCGTCCGGCGTCTCAAACCCGGCAATAATGCGCAGAAGCGTCGTCTTCCCGCACCCCGACGGCCCCAGCAGGGAAAAAAACTCCCCCTTCTTTATCTCCAGGGACACATCGTTCAAAACACTGAAACTCCCGAAGGCCTTACTCACCTTCCCGATAACCACATCGCTTCCCTTCAATGCCTTTCGACATCCTCCTCGTGTATGAAACTAGGCTATCATTATAGAAAAGAAAAAAACTGTCAAGGGTACTGCTTTAAGGGTCATTTGGTAAATAGTACTGTTTTGTTCTAGGGGATGGCTGGTCGATACGCTGGGTGAGCACCGCTTTACAGGGGGCTGTACCGCCTTTTAAGGTGGGGGCGGCAATGCCCCCTGTAAAGCGGTGTTCACCCGACTGATAGTGCGCCCCTCTAGATAAGCATACACCAAAAGGTGCGTTGTCGTGGCGCGGGTTCCGTTTAGCGGTCGTATCGGTGGACGGCAATGTCCCCAAAGGGCGCGTTGTTGTGGGGCGGGTTCCATTTAGTGGTCGTATCGGCGGGCGGTGATGTCCCCCCCCCCCATCCTCCCCGTAAGGCGGCGTTCACCCGGCTGATGGCGTGCTGCCGTAGGCGGTGGACACCAAAGGGCGCGTTGTTGTGGCGCGAGGGCTGTTGGGTGGTCGTATCGGCGGGCGGCAATGCCCCCCGTAAGGCGGCGTTCACCCGGCTGGTGGTGTGTTACCTGTAGGCGGCATACACCAAAGGGCGCGTTGTCGTGGCGCGGGGGCTGTTGGGTGGTCGTATCGGGGGGATGATTGCGTTGCTTGGGGGACGGGTGCTGGTGCCTGTCATTGCGAGCGGGCCGCTCGTTAGAGCGGGCGAAGCAATCCAGTGTGGAGGAATTCCCCTGTCTGGATTGCTTCGTTAAAACTCCCTATGTACCATGGTGAGGCTGCCACAAAACTTCACGTTTTGGGACAGCCTCAAATTCAAAACTTCCCGTTACCGGGGAAGCCGTCGGTTAGGGCGTGTTCCCTGCGACTGTGCCGCCGGTTTTATTGAACGTTCCGCCGAATGCCGTATAAACGCCGCCGTTTTTGCCGCTTGAGTTACCCTTTATGATACCGTCTTTCATATTAAACGTACCCTTGCCTGTGATGTACGCCCCGCCGCCTTGCGAGACCGCCCTATTATTGAGAATTTCTCCGTCTTCCATCGTGATGACGCCTGAGTCGTTCACGAATAGGCCGCCGCCTTCGCCGCTGGTATTGCCCTGGATTAGCCCGTCGGACATATTAAACGTGCCGTAGTATGTTATGTACACCCCGCCGCCTTGCGAGAAGGACGCGTTATTGAGAATTTTGCCGCCTTCCATAGTGGCGACGCCTTTGCCTTCAACGAATAGCGCGCCGCCCTTTTCCGCTTCGGAATCGCCACCATTTAACTCGATGGTTCCGTCGGTCATGGTAAAGGTGGTGTACTCGTGCACGTAGATGGCGCCGCCGTTGCCGTTGGCTCCCCCATCATTTTTGTAGTTGTTGCGGTTGTTTTTGATGACGCCCCCGGACATGACCATGCTGCCCTTGTAGATCATAACCGCGCCACCGAGCGCGCCGGTGTTACCGCTGATCTCTCCGCCAGCCATGATAAACTCGCCCTCGGACTCGGAACCGGCGGTTCCGATACATACGGCCCCGCCCCACAACTGGTTGCCGCCGGTAAGGGTGAGCTTGTCGCCCAGCGTCACCTTGTTGTTGGCGATATACAGAACCTGCCCGTCGTCGCCCTTCCTGTTTACGTCCAGAATCCCGCCGGTTACCGGGTCGCCCTGGAGAACGATGGGCGGATAGTTACCCTTTCCGCTAACCTCGACCATTGTTTCGTTCGAGCCGAGGTTTTTGGGGGCGACTATCCTTCCTTTGATTATGATGACGGCACTTTCGCCCTTCGGCCAGTTCCCGCTCCGGTAAATCGACCTTATGCGGGACAACGCCGCCGGGACAGTCGCAAGCATGGACGAACTGTCGGTTCCCGTATGGGAATCATTCCCGTCTGCGGCAACATACCAGACACGGCTTTGCGGTATAGATGGTGACGGTGCCGGCGGCGATGTTGGTAACGACGGCTTTTGCTGGTCGGGCGTCTCCTTAATACCGAAATCAGGAAACGAAAGTTTGTCGCACCCTGATATGCTCGCCAGAAAAATAAGCGTCAGAGAAAAATAAAATGCCAAAAAGAAAGATTTGCTGTTCATGATGTAACTCCTCTTGTGCTGTCATAGGATATATCTAACGATACTACAGCACGTATTAATATACCAAAAAAAGTGCCGAAAGTCAAGGGAAAACAGGAATATACGCACAGAAATAAAATTTAACCACGAATAGACACGAACGGTACGATTGTCGAAGAGGGCACGTTGCCCAAACCACCGCGTCTGCTGAGGGAATTCGTGTCGACTATCAATAACTTAAGAATATTTGTTCACAGATTGCGCCGTGCGGCGTCGCAAATCACGCTGATTTTCAGTATGAAAAATCCGCGTAATCGGGGAAATCGGTGGACAAAAACGCTCAAGTTGTTGACCGGGGGAGACTTCCTCTTAGAGCCTGTTCAAAATCTCAGCAAAAGGGGGAAGTCTCCCCCTCGCTCCGGTCTTGCGCCCTACGCTACCCCCTCTACGGGGGTTTACCACCCCCGTAACGCCCCCGAATCACGGTGAGGAAAAAACCTCGTGGGGTTTTGGAACAGGCTCAACTATTCAGCCGAGAAAATCTTTTGTACTATTTACTTTGAT
>JAISZQ010000335.1 GCA_031269165.1 Spirochaetaceae bacterium | reverse complement strand
ATCCCGCGAGCGGCCCTACCACCACTTGAGTGATCCAACGTTCCCGCCCCCACTCACTACGCACCCCCGTCATTGCGAGCGAAGCGAAGCAATCCAGCGTGAGGGCCTTCCCCGTCTGGATTGCTTCACCCTTTGGGCTCGCAATGACAACGCTCTCCCGTCATTGCGAGCGAAGCGCGGCAATCCAGTGCGAGGGCCTTCTCCGTCTGGATTGCTTCACCAACGGCAACTATGTTGCCGCGGGTTCGCAATGACAACGCTCTCCCGTCATTGCGAGCGAAGCGAAGCAATCCAGCGTGAGGGCCTTCCCCGTCTGGATTGCTTCGCCGCTAAAGGCAACCATGTTGCCGCCGACTCGCAATGACAACGCTCACCTCTTATCCGCATAATCCGTGAAAATCCGCGCAATCCGCGGTTAACCCGCATTCCATTCATTTTCCATTATCCATTTCCCATTCTCCATTCGCGCAAAGCGCGCATAGGGGCTTGCGCTTTGTGCGGTTTTGCGGTATATTATAGGGAAATCCAATCTTAAAGAGGGGCTTATATGGCAGAGAAGAAAATGGTTATGATAGACGGCAACACGGCGGCGGCGCATGTTGCCCATGCGTGCAGTGAGGTTATCGCAATATATCCGATAACCCCGTCGTCTCCGATGGCGGAGAGTGCGGACGAGTTTTCCGCTCAGGGGCGGAAGAACCTTTGGGGAACGATTCCGCGTGTTTACGAGATGCAGAGCGAGGCGGGGGCTGCGGGCGCGGTTCACGGCGCTCTGACAACGGGGGCGCTTTCCACGACGTTTACGGCATCTCAGGGCTTGCTCCTGATGATCCCGAATATGTACAAGATCGCCGGGGAACTTACCTCGACGGTGTTCCACATTTCGGCGCGCGCGATTGCGGCATCGGCCCTGTCGATTTTCGGCGACCACCAGGACGTGATGGCCTGTCGACAGACGGGGTTCGCGCTTCTGGCTTCGAACAGTGTGCAGGAGGTGATGGACTTCGCGCTCATCGCCCACGCCGCGACGCTTCGTTCCCGCGTTCCGTTCCTCCACTTTTTTGACGGGTTCCGCACCTCGCACGAGTTGCAGAAGATCGAAGAAGTGTCCTACGACGTGATGCACGAGTTGATTGACGACGATCTCGTGCGCGAGCACCGTTTGCGCGGCCTCACCCCGGAAAACCCGCGTATTCGCGGCACGGCCCAGAATCCCGATGTGTATTTCCAAGGACGCGAGGGCGTGAACAAGTATTACGAGAAGGTTCCTTCTATTGTACAGGCCGAGCTTGACAAGTTTGCGAAACTCACCGGGCGGCAGTACCACTTGTTTGACTACTTCGGCGCGAAGGATGCCGAGAAGGTCATCATCATCATGGGGTCGGGCGCGGAGACGGCCGAGGAAACGGTCGAGTATCTTGTCGGCAAGGGCGAGAAGGTCGGCCTCGTGAAGGTGCATCTCTTTAGGCCCTTTGACGCGAGCCTCTTTGTCAAGGCGCTTCCGGCGACGGTGAAGGCCATCGCGGTGCTTGACCGGACAAAAGAACCGGGTTCCTTGGGCGAGCCGCTCTACGAAGATGTGCGGACGGCGATTGGGGAAATGCAAGCAGCGAACAAAGCGCCGTTCACGCAGTACCCGGCGGTGGTCGGCGGACGTTACGGCCTCGGGTCGAAGGAGTTTACTCCCGCGATGGTGAAAGGCGTTTTTGACAGCCTCGGTAAACCGGTTGCCAACTTTGTCGTTGGTATCAAGGACGACGTGCTGGACAAGAGCCTTCCCTGGGACGAACACTTTAACATCGAGGAAGAAGGCATGAACGAGGCGATGTTCTACGGCCTCGGCTCGGACGGCACGGTCGGCGCGAACAAGAACTCGATCAAGATCATCGGCGACGCGAAACCCGAACTCAACGCGCAAGCCTACTTCTCCTACGACTCGAAGAAATCGGGCGGGTTTACCGTGTCCCACCTTCGTTTTGGTGTGAAGCCCATCCGCCGGCCCTATCTCATCAACCATGCGGACTTCCTCGCCTGTCATAAGTGGAGTTACATGGAGACCTACGATCTCCTTGCCAACGCGAAACAGGGCGCGACCTTCCTGCTCAACGCGCCGTATCAGGCGGACGAGGTCTGGAAGAATCTCCCGATCGAGGCGCAGAAACGCATCATTGACAAGAAGCTCAAGTTTTACGTGATCAACGCCTTCGAGATCGCGCGCGGCACGGGCATGGGGAACCGCATCAACACCGTCATGCAGGCGGCCTACTTCAAGATTTCCGGTGTTCTCGCCGAGCAGAAGGCGGTCGAGTACATGAAGAAATTCGTCCAGAAGAGCTACGGCAAGAAGGGCGAGGATGTTGTGCAGAAGAACTACGCGACGATTGACGCGGCCCTTAGCGCGGTTCACGAGGTGAAGTACCCGTCCACGACAGAGGGCGACATTCACATGAAGCCCGCGATGGCGACTTCGAGCGACCCGTTTGTGAAAGAGGTGCTGGGCACGATGACGATTCAGGAGGGCGACAAACTTCCCGTCTCGAAGATACCCGAAGACGGTACGTTCCCCACGGCGACGACCCAGTACGAAAAACGCGCCGTTGCCGAGCGTGTCCCCGAATGGAACCCCGCGCTCTGCATTCAGTGCGGCCAGTGTTCAGTGGTTTGTTCCCACGCCTGTATTCGCATGAAGGTCGTCTCCGACGCGGATGCGGCCAAAGCCCCCGCCGCTTTCAAGATCACGGACGGCAAGGCGAAACAGGCGGGCAAGAAGGTTACGCTCCAGATTTCCGCCGAGGACTGCATGGAATGCGGCGTGTGCATCAACGCTTGCCTCGGCAAGTCCAAGACGAACCCCGAAGAGAAGGCCCTCAAGTTCGTGCCGTTCACCGACGCCGCCTACAAGAAAGACGCCGTTGAAAACTGGGAGTTCTTCGAGAAACTGCCCGAAACGCCCGCCGAGGGGCTCAACCTCTCGACACCGCAGGGTCTCGCCCACAAACGGCCCCTCTTCGAGTTCTCGGGCGCGTGCGGCGGTTGCGGTGAGACACCTTACATAAAGATTCTTTCCCAGCTTTTTGGCGACCGCGCGGTCATCGCCAACGCCACCGGTTGTACGTCTATCTATGGCGGCAACCTGCCCACCACGCCCTACGCGAAAAACGCGGAAGGACGCGGCCCGGCGTGGTCGAATAGCCTCTTTGAAGACGCCGCCGAATTCGGCTTAGGCATGAGGCTCACGAGCGACAAACTCGCCGAACACGCGAAGGAAGTCGCCGCGCAAGCGAAGGCCGAAGGCATCGAACCCGCGCTCATCGATAAACTGCTTGCCAACCCGCAGGCCGACGAAGCGGCAATCGAAGAGCAACGAAAAACCGTTGACGCGCTGAAAGCCGCCCTCAAGGGAAAGTCACAGCCCATTGCGAAAAACCTCCTCTCGCTTGCCGACCACTTCATCAAGCGTTCCGTTTGGATACTCGGCGGCGACGGTTGGGGCTACGACATCGGTTACGGCGGCCTCGACCACGTGCTGGCTTCCGGCATGAACGTCAACGTGCTGTGCTTGGACACCGAAGTCTACTCGAACACAGGCGGCCAGATGTCCAAGGCCACCCCCGTTGGCGCGATTGCGAAATTCGCCGCTGCCGGCAAGGAGCAGACCAAAAAGGACTTGGGCGCGATGGCAATGGCCTACGGCTATGTCTACGTGGCGAAAGTCAACATGGGCGCGAACATGAGCCAGGTGATCAAAGCCTTCCACGAGGCCGAGAGTTACCCCGGCGCGTCGATCATCATTGCCTACAGCCACTGCATCAACCACGGTATTGATATGTCGAAGGGCCTCGAACAGCAAAAAGCCGCCGTCACAAGCGGCCTGTGGCCCCTCTACCGCTACGACCCGCGCCTCAAAGACCAGGGCAAAAACCCGTTCCAGCTTGACTCCAAAGAGGCGACCACCGCCCTTGAGGACTTCATGTACAAAGAAGTCCGCTTCAAGAGCCTCAAAGCCGCCTCTCCCGACCGTGCCGCCGCGTTACTGGCCCAAGCCCAGAAAACCGTTGGCCGCGTCTACAAAGAGTACAAGTATTTGAGCGAACGCCCATTTTAACACGCTTCGCGTGAATTGAAAATGATAAATGGATAATGGAAAATGAGGGAAGGCGCAAGCCTCAACCCTGATTATCCATTTTCAATTATCCATCATCAATTCGCGCAGCACGTACCGGGAATAAAGAAGAGATAAGGGCTGTCTTCGCGGTTGGCGAGGGCAGCCTTTTTTTTTGGATAAAGAATAGCAGGAGGGGAAGGCGCGGCCTCCTTTGGGCGGTTGCTGTTTAGGGCGCGGCATACTCGATGAGCCGCGTTACCACGGTGCCTTCCGACGGCACAAGGTAGCCGTTCAGCTTTGTCCAGCGAATTTCACGGCGTTCCGTCCAGTTTCCGTTTTGGTCAAAAGTGTACGCATAACTGGAGTTGATCGGCGGTTGCGGCGTGTCGGCCCCCTTTTCCTGAATGTCCGCAAGGCGAACAATGAGGCCGGTTTCGTCCCGCTGGAACGAAAGCGTCGTCCCATCCCTCGTCCAATAACGCGGTCCCTTGTCGTTATAACGCGCCGATACTTCGCGTGTGCCGCCAGGCGCGCCGTCATTGGTCAAATCGATGAAGTCCGGGGAATCGGCGGAACGGATGAACGTGATGTTTTGCATACTGTCGTAATGGAAGATTCTTTCGTCGCGCAGTACCTCAAGCGGCACGCCGGTCTCGTCCGTCCACATCTCGACACAGGTATCGGCTCGCCACAGGAACGAAGCGAAATAGGAGGCATCCCCGGTTTTGATACGCGCCGTGACCGGTCGTCCCTCGTCCGTTTTAAGCAGGACAATCTCGATCGGCCCGATTGATTCGGTTGATGCATCCGGTTCATTTGATGCATCAGGCGAAAGGGCCAGCGTCAGTGCCTCGATGACCCGCCCGTCGGTCTCGTCACGACCGTATCGTGCGGATGCCTGATAGAAAACGCCGTCCCGCAAAAAGGGGAATTCCACGAGCCGTCCGTCCGCGTCTCGCCGCGCCGTGTATACAGATGGGAAACGAGGTTCGGGAGATTCGGCGTTTTCCCCGGTGGATGCGCCGTTTTCCACGCCGTCAATCATGGGGGGTTGCACCGTGATGGTTACCCTGCGTGCTTTCCCGCTTGAGACCGGATCGAAACTGTCGGGCGGAATAGCGAGGGGCCAATCGGGTTGCCAGCGCACGGTGTTTTTTTTCGCGTCTTGCCAGAGCCGGTGAATGGGAAAAACGGGCGAAACGTCCGTTTGTCCGTCTGCTTCCTCCCCTTCCTGAGAATCCACCGTGACGGCCAGACTGGAAAAGAACAAAAATGCCGCGCAAAACGCGATATGCCGATGCCCCATAATTGCATTATCGGTAAATATTGCGTAACTATTCAGCCGGGGGAATCTTTCGTACTGTTTATTATGATAACTTATCGGGAGGCCGGTTGCACACCGCCTTGAGGCGGCGTGCTACGCGGTGCGGCTATCCCCATCGGCGGCCGATTTCTACCCAGTCTCCATCCCCGCGCGTCATTGCGAGCGAGCGGCACATTGCCGAGCGAAGTAATCCAGTGGGGAGGCCGCCTCGTCTGGATTGCTTCATCCTGCTCACTTCGCAATAACGTGGGGTCGCCCGCCAAACGGTACCAGCCCAGAGGCGTGCTCTGTGGTGTTGCTCTCCCTGCTGATTGCCGCTTGCTAAACAGTACCCGCCCCCGTCCGTCATTGCGAGCGAAGTGAAGCAATCCAGTGGGAAGGCCGCCTCGTCTGGATTGTTTCACCCTGCGGGTTCGCAATGACGTGGGGCCGCTCGTTAAACGGTACCCGCCCAGAGGAGGCGTACTCGTTGGTGTTGCTATCCCTGTTGGTAGCCGCTTGCGAACCAGTGCCCGCCCCCGCCCGTCATTGCGAGTGAAGAGAAGCAATCCAGTGGGGAGGCCGCCTCGTCTGGATTGTTTCACCCTGCGGGTTCGCAATGACGTGGGGCCGCTCGCTAAACGGTACCCGCCCAGAGGAGGCGTGCTCGTTGGTGTGGCTACCCCGTCGGTAACCGCCTGCTCAACAGTACCCGCCCCAAGAGGCGTGCTGTTTGGCATTGCTCCTCCCTACCGCCACCCGCCCGCTAAACAGTACCCACCCCCGTCCGTCATTGCGAGCGGGCGGCACATTGCCGAGCGAAGTAATCGGCTCAACGCTTCGCATTGCGCTTGTGGGAAGGTCGCCTCGTCTGGATTGCTTCACCCTGCGGGTTCGCAATGACGCGGGGCCGCTATCTAAACAGTACCCGCCCAAAGGCGTGCTCTGCGGTGTTGCTATCCCTGTTGGTTGCCGCTTGCTAAACAGTACCTGTCCCCGTCCGTCATTGCGAGCGAGTGGCACATTGCCGAGCGAAGCAATCCAGTGGGGAGGCCGCCTCGTCTGGATTGCTTCACCCTGCGGGTTCGCAATGACGGATAACTTCCTAAACAGTACCCGCTTTAAGGTGTGCTGCTTGGTATGGCTTCCCCCGTTGCTTGCCGCGCGCTAAACAGTACCCGCCTCAAGAGGCGTGCTCTGTGGTGTTGTTATCCCTGCCGATAACTGCCTATTAAGCAGTTCCCGTCCAAAGAAAGCGTGCTCTGCGGTATTGTCGTTCCGGCCGGGTGAACACCACCGTAAGGCGGCATTGCTACCCAAAACGGCAGCATCAGGCGGCAGTACGTCGCCTAGGAGCCTGTGGGACTTAGCAAAAAATAGGAAATAATACACGAAAATACTGATTTTAACCTAATCAAAATACTAAAAACGGCTTATTTATCGGGGTTTTTGCACTATTTTTTGCGA
>JAISZQ010000319.1 GCA_031269165.1 Spirochaetaceae bacterium | reverse complement strand
GTGCATGGTTTTGTGGGCGTACCCCAAGCGTCCACGGACGGACGCATTACTGAAGCACACCGTAGGTGTGCCACGCCCCGGCCCGGAGGTCCGAAGCAGGACGCTGAGGCTGTAGGGAGACCCCCGTAACGCCCCCGAATCACAGCGGAGGCTTACATCCTGCGGGGTTATTGAACAGGCTCTAAGGCTATCGCGACAACAGCACGACGAGGCTTTGCGCCTTCACGGTATACTGGGGGTATTCGAGGGCGACCTCTTCGCCGGGGAGTTTTACGTCTTCAGGGGAGGCGAGGTTGGTGTCGATGGCGCGGAACCACTTCTTGGCGCGGGGAGGCGGGCAGACCGAAAAGACTGAGTCTTTCTGGCTCGCGTTGAACATGAGGAAAAAGTTTGCCACGTCGCGGTCGCGTTCCACATCGGCTTTCATGCCCTCGATATACGCGGCGAAACAGCGGTCGGTCTTGTTCCAGTCGGGCCTGCCGCCGGTTTCGTCGTACCATGTGATGTCGGGCGTTCCCCGATAAGAACTTTCGCTTCCCAGATAGAACTCAGGCCGCATGAACGAGGCGTGGCGCAACCGGAAGGCGATCATCTCCCGCATGAAGCGGAAAAGCCCCGCGTTTTTTTCGAGGAGGCTCCAGTCGTACCACGAGATTTCGTTGTCCTGGCAGTAGGCGTTGTTGTTGCCGCGCTGGGTGCGCCCAAACTCGTCGCCGCCTAAGAGCATCGGTGTTCCCAGAGAGAGCATCAGCGTGGCAATGAAGTTTTTCATCTGTCGCTCGCGCACGCTCCGAATCATGTCGTTGACGGCCGGGCCCTCGCAGCCGTAGTTGGCACTCAGGTTGTTGTCGTTGCCGTCCCGGTTGTCCTCGCCATTCTCCTCGTTGTGCTTGCGGGCGTAACTCACGAGGTCGTTCAAGGTAAAGCCGTCGTGCGAGGTGATGAAGTTGATAGAGTGGAAGGGCTTGCGGCCATCGCGGAGGTAGAGGTCGGAGGAACCGGAAATTCGCGTCGCGATATGCCGCACTTGATTGGGGTCGCCGCGCCAGAACCGGCGCACATCATCGCGGAACCGGTCGTTCCACTCCGCCCACCGGCCGCCGGGGAACCAGCCCACTTGGTAGGCCCCGCCCGCGTCCCATGCCTCGGCGATGATCTTCGTGTTGCGGAGCACGGGCTCCTCGGCGATCATCTCAAGGGTCGGCGGATTTTCCATCACGTTCCCGTGCTGGTCGCGGCCCAAGATCGAACCCAAGTCGAAGCGGAACCCGTCAACGTGCATCTCCACCACCCAGTATTTGAGACAGTCCATGATGAGGTTGCGGAGGATCGGGTTGTTGCAGTTGAGCGTGTTGCCGCAGCCGGAATAGTTTTGATAGTAACGCCGGTTGCTGTTGAGAATATAGTAGATGGCATTGTCAAAACCCCGAAACGAGAAGGTCGGCCCCAGTTCGTTCCCCTCCGCCGTATGGTTGAACACAACGTCGAGAATCACCTCGATCCCCGCCTTGTGCAACTCGCGCACCATCGTCTTGAACTCGCGCACCCCGCCGCCCGGCGTCTTGTCCGCCGCATAAGAGCCCTTGGGCGCGAAGAACGCCACGGTGGAATAGCCCCAGTAGTTCCCCAGCGTCTCTCCGGTTTGGGGGTTCTTGCGGACAAACTCCCTCTCGAAAAACTCGTGGATTGGCAGAAACTCAAGGCTGGTAATGCCCAGCGTCTTGAAAAACGGGATCTTCTCGACGACCCCGGCGTAAGTTCCCCGGTGCCTGACCGCCGGATCGGCCATCGTGAGCCCCTTGACGTGGGTCTCGTAGAGCACCGAAAACCGGAGCGGATAGTTCAGGGGCTTGTCCCCCTGCCAGTCGAAATCGTTGTCGTCAACCACGACACAACGCGGCTGGTTGTCAATGTCGTCCACGTAGGAAAACGAAAGATCGGCATCGAGTTTGCCGGGGGTGTAGGCCGAACAGGTACTGAAATCCCAACGGGAAAGGTCGGTGAGCGCCTTCGCGTAAGGGTCGAGCAACACCTTGTGCCGGTTGAAACGCAAGCCCCGGTCAGGACGGAACGGCCCGTCCACCCGGTAGGCGTAGGCTGCCCCCGCCTTGAGCCCGCGCACGAAACAGTGCCAAATATCGCCCGTCCGATGCGCGGGAACCGTCAGCGTGATGGCGCGGTGCGGGGACGAGAGGCCGACAGTCTCGAAAAGGATCAGCGTAACAGAGGCCGCGTTACGGGAAAACACAGCAAAGTTCACCCCATCGGTCTTCACCTCGGCCCCAAGCGGCATAGGCTTGCCGTCCTCAATTTTTAAATCGTTTATGGACACGACCAAAGCATACCACGGGGAAGCCGTGTTGTAAAGGGCCACCTGCCGTGGAGGCCCTTGGGCGTGTCGTGAGGGGAACGGCCCCCGGCCCCCCTTCGGGGGGAGAGCAAGCCTCCGTCATTGCGAGCGTAGCGAAGCAATCCAGCGTGAGGACCTCCCCCGTCTGGATTGCTTCGGGCTACGCCCTCGCAATGACCACCTGCCGTGGAGGCCCTTGGGCGTGTCGTGAGGGGAACAGCCCTCGGCCCCCCTTCGGGGGGAGAGCAAGCCTCCCGTCATTGCGAGCGTAGCGAAGCAATCCAGTGTGGGGGCCTTCCCCGTCTGGATTGCTTCGGGCTACGCCCTCGCAATGACGACTCTGCCGCTTCCTCGCAATGACGATGCCCCCTGTCATTGCGAGCGGGCGGCACATTGCCGAGCGAAGCAATCCAGGGGGAACGCCCCGCGTCCAAACCCCGGCATTATCCATTTTCAATTCTCCATTTTCCATTCGCGCCCCGCGCGACAACGGTCGGGCTTTTCGTGTATACTGAGACAACGTTGCATGGCAACGTAAGGGATTGTTACGAAATAATATAGACAAGAAAAAAAATAAACGGTATAATAGTTTCTATGAATAACATAGATGTTGTAGCAATACAAACGCGGATCAAGGCAGTATTGCCGGCACTG
>JAISZQ010000271.1 GCA_031269165.1 Spirochaetaceae bacterium | reverse complement strand
ATCAATGGCGAACATGTTTGCCGCCAAACCGAGAGTTAGGAGAAAAACTAAAACTTTTTTGGGATTTTTCCACCGTGCCGGGGCTCAGTTTACCGGACGGGCGGCCGGGTGTCAAGGGGGCGCGGGAATGTGCGCGTTCACGCGACGGGATTTTTTATGACCGTGAATGGCATGAACGTACACGGATTTTTCACTTTCTGTCTTTCCGCGCCCGTGCCGTCTGTGGTTCACCGTGATTAGGCCGGAGAGGGGGGAACGGGAAGATGTGAAGTACCGCAGGGCCGGAACGAGGGGAAAGCCTTCCATTGTCAACAACCCTCCGGCGGGGGATGCCACGGTCGCCACCCTATACGACTGGCCCAAGGATAGCCCCTATAGAACCCGCCTCATTTGCCGTAGGCGGCGAGGACAGCGCTCATCACCGCGCCCCGGAAACCCCGGTCTTCGAGAGCGGCAATGCCCCGGATGGTTGTGCCGCCGGGGGAGGTCACCTCGTCCTTGAGAACGCCGGGGTGCTTGCCAGACTGGAGAGCCAGTGCCGCCGCGCCTTCGACCGTGAGGGCCGCATAGCGCAACGCCTTGTCGCGGGGAAGGCCCGCGAAAACGCCTGAATCGGCAAGGGCCTCCATAAAGAGGCAGACAAACGCCGGGCCGGAACCGGAGAGAGCGCCAATCGCGTCCATAAGTTTTTCGTCCACCACGTCAACTACCCCCGCCCCGGCAAGGAGCGCACGCACCCGTTCCACCGTTTCGGGGGCAGCGGACGGCGGCGCGGTCAGCGCGATGAGCCCTTTCCCGACGAGGGTCGGAGTATTCGGCATGATGCGGATAACCTGTGGCGCGTTATCCCCGCACACGGCAAAGGCGGCGGCAAGTTGTTCAAGCGAAACCCTTCCGGCCATACTCACGACAACCTTGTCCTGCGTAAAAGCGGCAACGGTTTCCCGAACCACGGCGGCAATACCGGCGGGTTTTACCGCGAGGAACACCACGTCGGCGGCGCGAACGGCCTCTTCGTTGGAAGCAACCGCGCTACCCCCCACTTCTTGGGCCGCCGCCTCAGCCTTTGCCCGCGTATGGTCGGTAAAGAGGAGATTTACGCCCCCTGCCGCACGCGCGACCCCCTTCATCAAGGCCCGCCCCATGTTCCCCGACCCGATGCACACGATTGTTTCGTTATCTTTTTTTATCATAAACGCACCTCTTACTTCCCCTTTACATTCTTTCCGTTACTTTCCTTCCATTACTTTCGTTCTAGGACCACCGCGTCGCGCTGCGCGATGAGGGACAACTCCGCCGCCTTGAATGCGTGGTCCTGCGTCATCGCGGTTTCCGTGCGGTTGAGGCAGTCGAGGATGAGGCGGCCAAAAAACGGGTAGCCGACTTTGCCTTCAACATGGTAGTGGGTTTCCTCTTTGCCGTTGGCGAGCAGGACGTGGCCGCCGCCTGAGCCTTTTTCGCCAAAGTTCATGTATTTGCGCTGTTCGATGTAGCCTTCCGTGCCGAGGATGAAGAGGCGGCCGTCGCCCCACATCTGGAGACCGTCCGGCGTGAACCAGTCCACGCGAAAATAGCCTGAGGCGTTGTTGTCCAGCACGATCTGGCAGTCGCCGAAATCGTCGAGTTCCGGGTATTGCGGGTGGGCGTAGTTGGCGATCTGGCTTTTGACAACGGTGCCGTCCTTTGCGCCTGTGTAATAGAGGATTTGCTCGACGTTGTGACTGCCGATGTCGCAGAGAATGCCGCCGTAATCTTTCTTGACGAAAAACCATTCCGGCCGGTTGCCACCATCCCGAACGCTTTTTCCCAAACGGTGTGGGCCGAACCCGATCACCTGCACCACACGGCCAATCGCGCCCTGTTCGACGAGATCTCCGGCAAACACCGCCGACTCGACGTGGATCCGCTCGCTGTAATAGACGGCATACTTTTTGCCCGTGCGCTTCACCGCTTCCCGCGCCTCGGCCAACTGTTCCAGCGTGGTCAGCGGGGCCTTGTCGGTAAAATAATCCTTGCCCGCTGCCATCACTTTGAGGCCCAGCGCGCACCGCTCGTTCGTCTTGGTCGCCCCGGCAACGAGTATGATCTCCTTGTCGCCGAGAATCTCGTCCTCGCTCGCCGCCGCCTTGGCCCCCGGAAACTGCCGGGCAAACGCCGCCCGATACGCTGGATCGGGATCATAGTAGCTTTTGAGAATCCCGCCCGCCTCGATGAGCCCATTGCACATCCCGTAGATATGCCCGTGATACAATCCCAACGCCGCAAACACAAACTCGCCCGGCTTCACCACCGCGTTGGGCTTCCCTTTCGGAGCGTAAGCCGCCCCATCACTTACATTTATCATAGCGGTATGGTATCACGTTTTGCGGAGGGAGTTCAAGGGAAGAGACAAGGTCATTTACGTTTAACCACGAACCAACACGAACGGAACAGACCGTTTGGGCAAATGTTCGTGTGTGGACCTTTGGCCCGTTGTGGTTCATTTTCCCTGTTCAATTCCCCGAAGGGGGACACCGCCGCACTGTCAACAACTTAGAGCCTGTTCAAAAACCCCGCAGGATGTAAGTCTCCACTGTGATCCGGGGGCGTTACGGGGGGTGGCCTACAACCCTCAACGTCCTGTTTCGGGCTTCCGGTCGGGGCGTGGCACACCTACGGTGTGCTTCGGTAATGCGTCCATCCATGGACGCTGAGCAAACCCCGCTGCGCTTATCGGGTTTGCTTAAGGTACGCCCACCAAACCCATGCTTGCGTGGGTCACCATGCACCGCATGGTTTTGTCCCCGTTGAAGGGGGTAGCTGAGGGCTCAAGCCCGGAGCGAGGGGGAAGGCGCGGCAACTTGTTGCCGTTCCCCCTTTTGCTGAGATTTTGAACAGGCTCTTAATTTGTTGACAGCGGGTAGCGGAGTGCTTAAGCCCGGAAAAATGGGTCTTGTGCGTTTGTGTGATATACGGTAGACTAGAACATCTCAATGCGATGACAACGTTACGCGGCATTCCGGCGTCGGCAGGTTTTGCGATTGGCCAGGCGTTTATGTACTATGATATCGAGTTCCCGCCGATTCCCCACTACACGGTGGGGCCCTCCGATGCTCCGGCCCAGTGGAGGAGAATGGAGGAGGCGGTTAGCGCAAGCGCGGCAAAGGTGCAATCCCAGATCGACCATCTTTCTCCAGACAAGGACAAGGTTCAGTTTGATATGCTCACGGTGCATCTCCTCATGCTCCACGACCCGGATTTTCTCGACCAGGTGAAGGAGCGGCTTTTCGGGCACGGGGAGAACATCGAATGGGCGGTTTGGAGTGTCGCGCAAACGATGGTGCAAAGGCTCATGGAATCCGGCGACGCCTATCTCCGCGAGCGGGCAGTGGACATTGCGGATATGGCGGATACGCTGGTGCGCCGACTCTTGTCGATTGAGGAGGTCTCGCTTGCCGACCTTTCCGAAGAGGTGATTGTGGTGACGAACGACCTCATGCCCTCGCAGGCGCTGGCGATGAACCGCGATTTCGTGAAAGGGATCGTGATGGCGGCGGGGAGTTATACCTCGCATACCGCGATTCTCTGCCGCGCTTTCGGGATTCCGGCGGTTGTCGGGCTGCCCGAGGCACTCAAGACGATTGAAAAGGGCGAAGTTCTTTCGATTGATGGGGGGTCGGGCGAGGTCGTGGTGAATCCCGGCGTGGAGAAAAAGAAGGCGGTCCGGCTGGCGATGAAAGTGTATGCGCGGGAACGGGAGGCTCTGTCCGCATTGCGGGATGTGAAGGCGGTTACCCAGGACGGCAAGGAGATTCTGCTCAAGGCGAATATGCAGATTGCCCAAGAGATCGGCGCGGTATTTGATTACGGCGCGGACGGGGTCGGGCTTTTCCGTTCCGAGTTCCTGTTTCTCACGCCCGGCGAACCGATGGCAGAAGACCGGCAGGCGGCGATTTACACGGACGTTATCAAGGCGGCGCATGGCAAGAGTGTGGTCATCCGCACGAGCGATGTCGGCGGGGACAAGGTGTTGCCCAATCTTTTTCCCCGCGAAGAAAAAAATCCCCTGCTCGGCTGTCGGGCGGTGAGGTTTTCGTTTGCGATGCCGGAGTTATTCAAGGCCCAACTGCGGGCGATCCTCCGGGCAAGCGCCCACGGCGATATTCGCGTGATGTTCCCGATGATAAGCGGCGTTGACGAGATGAATAAGGCGCTGGGCTACCTCGAAGAATGCAAGGCGGAACTGCGAAGCAAGGGGATTGCGTTTAACGACCACATGAAAGCCGGGTCGATGATCGAAATTCCTTCCGCCGCGCTCACCGCCGACATCCTCGCCAAAAAGTGCGATTTCTTCTCGATCGGCACGAACGACCTCATGCAGTACACGCTGGCCATCGACCGGGGCAACGAGCGGGTGAGTTACCTTGCCGACCCGCGCCATCCCGCGTTCCTCCGCCTCATCAAGATGACGGTAACGGCGGGCCACGAGGCGAACATCCCCGTTTCCATCTGCGGCGAAACCGGCGGCGACCCCGCATTGGTCCCGCTCTTGGTCGGCTTGGGTGTTGACGAGCTTTCGATGGCCGCCGCGCAGATTCCTCTCGTCAAGAAGGCTATCCGGGAAGTCCGTTTCTGTGACTGTGAAGCCCTTGCCGAGGAATTGCTCTGCCGGTAGCCGGTTCTCATTTTTCGCGCGCTTGTCCGATTTCGGAAGAGGCTGTTTCAAAACCTCGCGTTTTGAGACAGGCTCAAGTAACCATTTTTGCGTCGATATTGTTTTAGTGTAAGAGGTTGGTCCAAAACTTCAGTTTTGGACCAACCTCAAGAACCGATGGTATGCCGCCAAAAGGCGTGTTAAACGAAGCGATGTCCCAAAGAAAAAATATTGTAACGGTCGTCATCATTCTCTTCATTACTCTTTTTGTGTTATTGAGCGCATGGACTGTCTTTAAGGGACGGCAGACCCAGGGGCGTTCCCCCGTGTCCGGCAGTCCCCCTCCCGTCGGTGGTCAGCAGAGCGGAACACAAACGCAGACCGCGCCGCGTCAGGCCGGTGGACAACAAGGCGTCGGTAGCGGACAACAAGGTACTGGTAGCGGGCAACGGGGATCGCAAAGCGGGACGGCCCAACGTGCCGCTCTCACGGCCCAACGCGCCGCCGTCACGGTACGCGCTACGGAAGTCGTACTGGGGACTATCGAAAATTCGGTGTCGGTTTCGGGCGACGTTCTTGCGGCGCGGCAGGTTGCCATTTACCCGCAGACGGGCGGACGGATCACCGAATTGCGGTTCCGGGTGGGAGACCGCGTAACCCAAGGGGATGTCGTCGCGTGGATCGACCCGTCCCGTCCCGGCGAAGTGTATGCGGCAAGCCCCGTGGTTTCCCCGATTAACGGAACGATCCTCCAGGCGCCCTATTCTTCAGGCGACACGGTCGGGACATCGAGCGCCATCTATGCGGCCGGCGATCTTTCAAGCATCGTCGTTGAAACCTTTATCCCCGAACGCTTTTCCACTTCGATACGGATCGGGCTTCGCGCCGCCGCCTCCTTCGAGGCACTGCCCGGCGAAACGTTTCCGATGGCGGTAAGTGAGATCTCTCCGGCGCTTGATCCGGCGAGCCGCACGTTGCGTATCCGCCTTCAGTTTCGGACAACGCTTGATTCGAGGATCCGGGCCGGTATGTACGCCACCGTGAGCCTTGTTACCGCGTCCCGCGCCAACGTTCCGGTCATCCCCCGCGCCAGCCTCATCAACACCTACGGCGAATGGATCGTGTTCGTCGTGGACAAGGACAACACCGCCCGTCGTCGCGTCGTCCAGACCGGCCTTGAAAACGAGGAGATTGTCGAGATCACAGGCGGCCTTGAGCCGGGTGAAACCGTCGTGGTCGTGGGTCAAAACTTTCTTTCAGACGGCGAACCGGTGCGCGTGGTGGAATGAGCCCGCTTCCTCTTCCTGAAATCGAGGAACAACCGCGCATAACTGCCGAGACTCCCTCCTACATCGTTGTTGACAAGCCGCACAATAGGCACACTGCGCCGCTTCATGCCGGAGAAGGCGGGACGTTGCTCGAATGGTGCGCTCAAACCTTCCCCGAAGTACTGGCGATAGGCGGGCGAAAAGCACTGGAGGGCGGCCTCCTCCACCGCCTTGATTACGAGACGGCGGGACTGGTACTCGTTGCCCGCACCCAGTCCGCCTACGATTTCTTGGCCGCCGAACAGGAAGCCGGGCGGTTCGAGAAGGAGTACACGGCGGTTACGCGGCCCATGCCAGAGGGGGCGTGTACCGTGTGGAACACGGAGATTTGTCCCGCTTCCCTTATCTCCGGCGTCCCCATTATTCCCGGCATGATCGGCATTATTGAAAGCAGTTTCCGCCACTATGGGCCGGGGCGAAAATGCGTCAAGCCGGAACCGTGCGGGAGCGGCCGCTTGCAGACGGAACGGCGGTATGTGACGCGGATAGTTGATCGGGAAGAACACGGCGAGCTCGTCGTGTTCCGCGTCCAGCTTACCCAAGGGTTCCACCACCAGATCCGCGCCCATCTTGCGTGGGTCGGCTACCCTATCAACAACGACACGCGGTACGGCGGCGCAAACACAGGCGGCCCGCTGGAACTCATAGCAGACAGACTCCTCTTTACCGACCCGGAAACCGGAAGTACGCGAGTCTGCGTGAAACGGCGTGGGGTTTGATAAGAGCCTGTTCAAAAAGCGTGCGAGGCGCAAGCCTCCGCTGTGATTCGGGGGCGTTACGGGGGTGGAACCCCCGTAGAGGGGGTAGCGGAAGACGGCGTAGGCGGCTGGAGCGAGGGGGAGACTTCCCCCTTTTGCCGAGATTTTGAACAGGCTCTAAGGGGATAGTATGGACTATGCGAAAGAATCGTTGAAAAAGCATTATGAGTGGCGCGGGAAACTCGAAACCGTGCCCAAGATGCCGGTGGCGAGCCGGGAGGATTTGTCCTTGGCTTACACGCCGGGTGTGGCCGAGCCTTGTCTTGAGATACAGCGCGACCCTGATAAGGTGTGGGCGCTCACCGGACGCTGGAATACGGTCGCCGTGGTGACGGATGGGACGGCGGTGCTGGGGCTGGGCGACATTGGCCCGGAGGCGGGAATGCCCGTCATGGAAGGGAAGTGCGTGCTGTTCAAGGTGTTCGGCGGAGTGAATGCGGTGCCGCTCTGCGTACGTTCCAAAGCGGTTGACGACATCGTGAATACGGTGCGGCTGCTGGCGGGGAGTTTTGGCGGCGTCAACCTGGAGGACATTTCCGCCCCGCGTTGCTTCGAGATCGAGCGGAGGCTCAAGGCGTGCTGCGACATTCCCATCTTTCATGACGACCAGCACGGTACCGCCGTAATTGTACTCGCGGCCTTGCTCAACGCGCTAAAACTCACCGGGAGGAAACTGGAGGCCGTGAGCGTCGTAACGAGCGGCGCGGGGGCGGCGGGCGTGGCCATCATCAAGCTGCTCATGGCGATGGGGCTGAAAGACGTGGTGATGTGCGACCGGCAGGGTGCGATCTACCGGGGCCGCGACAACCTCAACCGCGAGAAGCAGGAGATGGCCGCAATTTCCAACCTCAAGCGGAAGAAGGGCCCGATTGCCGAGGTGCTGCGCGGGGCCGATGTCTTCATCGGGGTTTCCGCGCCGGGAACGGTCACCGAGGACATGGTACGGAGCATGGCGGCAAGGCCTATCCTGTTTCCGATGGCGAACCCGATGCCGGAGATCATGCCCGACCGCGCGCTGGCTGCCGGAGCGTCGGTTGTCGGCACGGGCCGCAGTGATTTTGCGAACCAGATCAACAACGTGCTGGCCTTTCCCGGCATCTTTCGCGGGGCACTGGATGTCCGCGCGCGCGACATCAACGACGAGATGAAGATCGCCGCCGCCCGCGCCCTTGCCGCCCTCGTGACCGACGCGGAACTCAGGGCCGACTACATCATCCCCGCCGCCTTCGACCCGCGCGTAAAAGACGCCGTCGCAAAGGCCGTCTCGGAAGCTGCCCGCACAACCGGTGTCGCCCGCGTGCAGTAGGTATCGTATGCGCGGGCGCGTAACCCCGACTATAACGTGTTTGCCGTCCCCTATGCGGTAACACAGCGGTAAGCCCCCAAGACAGCCCCCGGTTCAGTTTCCGAACAAGTCCATTGTTCCGGGCTATTTCAAAACCTTGCGTTGCGGGACAGGGCAGATCTCTTTTGAGACCGTCTCTGGCCGGGACGCTTGAGGCTTGCTGGAACTCCTTTTTGGGCCGTAAACGGGGCGGTTAGCCGGGCGGGGAAGCGGGGGAGGGCTGGTTTTTAGGCGAAAAACTCGTTTTCGCCTCCCATACTCCCGTCCTTAGGCTGTCCCAACTCAGCGCGTAGGCCATTGCCTCCGGGATTGGTGTCTTTGCCTCCGCCACAACCGCATCCCAGTCCACTTCCCCCGCCCACTCAGGCGGCTCCCCCGCCAGAATCTCCGACCAGTACCGCTCCCCCCAAAGATGCGCCTTCCTCCCCGTCCGCACGTTGAACCGGACGGAGAACGTCTGCTTCATCCACTGCATAATCTTGGGCAGCTCAAGCCCGTTGGCGGGCTTGATGTAAAACGAGAGCCATGCCCCGTCGAGCACAAGCCCGCGCATCTCGAAACCGAATTTCGCCTTCGTTTCGATAAGGACGCGGTAAAAGAGCACTACCGCCCACGCCAGCCGGAACAAGGGTTCGCCGACATTAATCTCGGTACGGACCTCGTACCAGACATCTTCTGCCAATTGTCTTTTCAATCTCATACCCTATATAAGGCATTGCCAGCCCCGTTGCTTTAATCAAACGGAAAAAAGCGCGAAAAAAGTGAAAAATATTGAAGTTTTGGAACAGCCTCAATGGAGAGAAGAACAGATCCCCCTCTTTATATTTCTTTGGTGAAAGCCTATACCTGCGGTCTGCTACTGTTTCTTTTTAGGGGAGTCAGCGGTTCAGTGCGCCGGGCAGAAACCGGTCGTCAATTTTCAGGCCTCCGGACGTGTGGCCCAATTTCCGGTCTTTGCGCCGTGCGCCGTGGTAATCGGATCCGGCTGTTACGCAGAGGCCGAGGTTTGCCGCTATCGCCTCGTAGCGTTTGCAGGCATGAACAGTAGCGTTCGGGTGCCATGCTTCAACGCCGTCGAGTCCTTTGTTCTTGAATTCCTGTAAAACGGCGGGGATTTTGCTGATAGACACAAAGAGCGTGGCCGGGTGGGCAAGGACGGCGATGCCGCCTGACTCGTGAATCGCCGCCACAGCCCGTCTAAAATCAACGCCGGATTTTTTCACATAGAGCGGTTGCCCTACCCCCAAGTAACGTTTAAACGCGAGATCCAATGTTTTTACTTTATGGTTACGGATCAGATAACTCGCAAAATGCGGACGTCCCACAGACATCCTTTTTTCACCGGCTATCATGAGAATGTCTTCGTAGACCACCTTCGTGCCGAACAGACGGTTCATCTTGTCGAGTATGGCGAGATTGCGGTTATGCCGGATTTTTGAGAACTCGGCCAAGAGACCGATCAGGGATGGAGACGGGGAGGTGAGGCCGAGCCCCAGAAGATGAAACTCGCCATGGGGCCATGCTATTTCCAGTTCCACGCCGGGAATGAGCCGGATGGGGCGATCCAGGGCGGCGGCGGCTTCCCGCGCTTCGGGAATCCCGGCAATCGTATCGTGGTCGGTCAGCGCTATGGTGTGCACCTGTTTTTCCGCCGCCTCGTGTATCAATTCCGTAGGAGAAAGCGAGCCGTCCGACATGGCGGAATGGGTATGCAAATCTATCATTCAGAGAAGTATAGCGAAAAGAGCAATATTTTATGACCACCTTGCCGATGTCAAAACATACCCGCCCAAAGAGGCGTGCTATTCGACGCTCTCCCAAGCGGTGCGCTATCGGCCTGTCGGCAAGGTATCACCGCAAATGGCGCTAAAAGCGTTCACCCGGCATGACGCGGCAAAGGTGGCCGAACAGTTACTTGAGCCTGTTCAAAAACCCTGCGGGACGCAAGCCGCCGCTGTGATTCGGGGGCGTTACGGGGGCAGAGCCTACAACCCTCAATGTCCTGTTTCGGGTTTCCGGCCGGGGCGTGGCACACCGTAGGTGTGCTTCAGTAGTGCGTCCGTCCGTGGACGCTGAGCAAACCCTGCGGTTTGCTTAAGGTACGCCCACAAAACCATGCACCGCATGGTTTTGTCCCGTTGAAAGGGGTAGCGGAGGACGGCTCAAACCAATGCGGGGTATATCTCCGCAATGGTTTGAGCTGGCCGTAGCGAGGGGGAAGGCTTTCCACTGTCAACAACTTAAGCAAACGGAATAATAAGAATGGCCCACAGATTGTGTCTGATGGCGGTCCAGATTGCGTGGATTTAAGGGATAAGAGGTGAGGGTGTCATTGCGAGCCGCAAAGCGACGAAGCAATCCAGCCGGGGAGGGCATTCACACAAGCTCAACGCGAAGCGTTGAGCCGATTGCTTCGCTCGGCAATGTGCCGCCCGCTCGCAATGACGGGTAGATTAAATCCGTGAAAATCCGCGTCAATCCACGGACGAAATTCTTAAGTTGTTGACAGGGGAAGGCTTTCCCCTTTCAATGCCCCGCAGGGGACAGCAATTCTTCCAGCCTCTTCGTGATCGCTTCGTATTCAAGGTTCTCGGCCTGGTCTTTGAGCCATGCGGCAAGCCCTGAGTCCTGCGTGTACTGGTATTGGTCAATCTCGGCAATCACGTCTTCCATAAGGGAACTTTTATAGCGGCGGCTTGCATCGAGCAATTTTTCAAGGAGGGCGCGGTCCGGTTCCGGTTTCGAGGGCTTTAGGGATTCCGCCGGTCTTACCCGGTCGATGAGCGCGGCAATGTCTTTGACGAGGCGGTCAAGATGGGAAAGCAGCGCGGGCGTTTTCGCGGCGGCCTCCTCGTAGGCTCCCGCTTTGGCACGTTTTTCAAGTTCAAACGCCTCGTCGCCAAAGGGCTTCGCGCAGATGCCATAACTCGCGCCTTTGAGCCCATGCACCTTGATGGCATAGTCAGGCAACCTTGCGCGGTCGCCTATGAGCCCGCCCAGTTCCCTGCCGTAGTCCGGCGCGTGTTTTATATAGGAAGCAAGAATGTCGAGGTAGATCGCCGCCGACCCGTACTGCGCCAATCCTCCCTTTATGTCCAGCCCTCCGATATGTTCAAGCGCGAGGGAAATCGTCCCCTCCGGCTTCGCGGCACGTTCCCCCGCTTCCTCGTTTTCTCCGTTTTCCCCAAGCACCGTTTCGGTGCCCGGCGTTTCGGCGTCCGCAACTTCGGCGTCCGCCGTTTCGGCGGCATATTCCCGTGTTTTATGGCGGATAAACTCGTTCAAGATTTTGTCGAGATCAAAAATATCGATCGGCTTGGACAAGAACGCGGTAAAACCATGCCGCAAAAGGTGGTCGCGGTTTTCTTTCATCACGTTTGCCGTAAGCGCGACGATGGGGACCGTCCGCGCATAGTCGGTGCCGATCTCGTTCCGTATGATGCGCGTCGCCTCTTCGCCGTCAACATCGGGCATCATGTGGTCCATGAAAACGATGTCGAAGCGCGGCTCCCCTTTTCGGACCCGTTCAATCGCCTCTGTCCCGCTCAAAACGGTTTCCACCTGAAGGCCGTAGGGCAAAAGAAGCCCGCGCACCACGTCAAGGTTTACGGCAACATCGTCAACCACGAGCACCTTTCCATCGGGCATCCGCGCCCGCTTGATATGCTTGTTCGTTTTCGCGTCGTTATCGGTAAAGCGCATCGACTGCATCTGCCGCACCGCCTCTTCTCCCAGAGGCGCGGGATTCAGCACCTTTTGCGGAAAGCTGGCGGTAAACGTGCTGCCCTTGTTCCACTCACTCTCGAAAGAAATCGTGCCGCCCATCAGGGCGAGAATCTTTTTGGTTATGGAAAGGCCGAGGCCCGTTCCTTCAATCGAGCGGTTATACTTCGTGTAGAGTTGTGTATATTCGGAGAACACCCGTTTTTTGTCTTCCTCTTTGATGCCGACACCGGTATCGCTGACCGAAAAAAGAACGGTGATAACGTCGTCGTTCTTGGTCGGCTGAAAATCTACCGTAAAATCCACCCGCCCTTCTTTCGTATATTTGAAGGCGTTGGAAAGCAGATTGTTCACGACCTGTTTGATACGCAGACTGTCGCCCAAAAGTTGGGCGGGAATGGCGGGATTGATATGCGCGTTGAACACGATGGGTTTGTTTTTAATGCGCATGATGTTGAGCACAATCGAGTCGTTAATCACGCTTCCCAGCATATAATTCTTTGATATGATCTCCAGACTGCCTGAGTCTATTTTTGAAATATCGAGAATATCGTTGATAATGTGCATGAGGTCTTCGCCCGCCGAGAGGATTTTTTCAAGATTCTCGGTTGTGCCCGGCGATTGATCGGACGATTGGGGGGATTGCTGGGGCAATTGAGCCGATTGCCTTTGCGGTTGCCCGGACAGTGCTTTCTGAAGCTCAATTTCCGTAAAGCCCATAATCGCGTTCAGCGGCGTTCGTATCTCGTGGCTCATCGTCGCCAGGAACAGGGACTTCGCGTTGTTCGCCCGTTCCGCGTTTTCTTTTGCCCGCATCATTTCCGTCATATCGCTAAAGAGCAGGAACGCGCCTGAGTACTCCCCCGCGTCGTCGAACATAGGCGTAAAGTGAATCTGATAGAAAGCGTGTACGCCCTTCGCCTCGTTCCCTTCTTTCCTTTCGATTCCCGCTTTTATCTCGTTTTCCGCTTTTATCTCAAAGTTAATGCTTTTTTCTAACGTTACGCTTGTCTTGTCCCGCACCGATTTCCGAAAAGCTGTGAGGAGACAGTCCAGCGTTTCCTTGTCCATATAGCGTGCAAAAATTTCGGCTAACAGCATACCGTTAATAGCATCAAGATTCTTGATGCCGGTCATGCGCAGAAAAACGTTGGAGGCGTAGATGATGCGCCGGTCCTTATCCAGCAACAGGATGATGCTGGGCGAATTTTCAAAAATAAGATTGATATAACGGGCCTGCTTTTCGCGTTCCGCCTGAATAATGCCGGCATACTGGTCTTTAGCGCGGGACAACCGCTTTACCCGTTCCAGCGTTTCGCGCGCCATAAGCAGTTCACGGTTTAACCGCTTGTTCTCTTTTTGCAGGGCAAAAAATTCCGCTTCTGTATGTTCATGTAGGTCCATCGTTTAAGCCCCTTTTCTATTCAGTGAGCCTGTTCCAAAACGTGAGGTTTTGGAACAACCTCCCGTGTTCCTTTGTTCTATTATACTGTTTCCACGAAGGACGTCAATAACACCTGAGGTTGTTCCAAAACCCAGCGAAAGGGGGAATCGGCAATTTGCCGCGTCTTCCCCCTCGCTTCGGTCTACGCCCTACGCTACCCCCTTCAACGGGGGTTTACCACCCCCGTAACGCCCCCGAATCACGGTGAGGAAAAAACCTCGTGGGGTTTTGGAA
>JAISZQ010000270.1 GCA_031269165.1 Spirochaetaceae bacterium | reverse complement strand
ATCAATGGCGAACATGTTTGCCGCCAAACCGAGAGTTAGGAGAAAAACTAAAACTTTTTTGGGATTTTTCCACCGTGCCGGGGCTCAGTTTACCGGACGGGCGGCCGGGTGTCAAGGGGTTGTGGGAATGTGCGCGTTCACGCAACGGGATTTTTTATGACCGTGAACGGCATGAACGCGCGTGAACAGGTTCGCCGCGTTCACGGCTAACCGCGACGGGATCGCGGGGAACCGCGGATGGCACAGCTGAAAAGGATACGCGCGGATTTTTCACTTTCTGTCTTTCCGCATCCGTGCTGTCTGTGGTTCACCGTGATTGGAGCCGAGGAGGGATGGAGGGGAATGGGAAGATGTGGAGGCGCGGCAGACGGCCGGAACGAGGGGGAAGCCCTCCACTGTCAACAACTTAAGCAAAGGGAATATAAGAGTGGTCAACGGATTACACAGATTTTTAGTTTTTTTGTCCGCATGTACGCGAATGTATGCGAATACGCACTGATGGGTATGTATTATTCGTATTTATTCGCGCCATTCGCGGACCAAAATTCTTAAGTTGTTGACAGTGGAAGCCCTCCCCCTCCTGTCATTTCCCATTTTCAATTCCCCGCGGGGGCTATCCATACCTTGTCGATGCGGTTGCCGTCCATGTCCACGATTTTGAAGGTGAAGCCGGAACGGGTGAATTCGGCGCCGGTTTTGGGGATTTCTTCGGCCATCGAGAGGATGTACCCGGCGAGGGTGTGGTATTCTTTGTGGTCGTCCCCGGCTTCGGAAAGGTCGATCTTTTCGGCGAGGTCGTCGATATTGACGTTTCCGTCGGCGAGCCACGTGCCGTCAGGCTGTTGCAGGATGGGTTCCTCGCTGGACGCGGAGAGGGAGAGTTCGCCGACGATGGCTTCGAGGAGGTCGCGGAGGGTGAGGCTTCCGGCGAAACCGCCGTATTCGTCCATCACGCAGATATAGTTTTCGTTGTGGTGGTTGAACGCCTGAAATGCCTTGAGCGCGGGCATGGTTTCGGGGATGAAGCGGGCTTTTTTGGTAATCGCGCCGATGCCTTCCCAGCGGTTTTCCAGCAGCGTAACGAGAATGTCTTCGACCGCGACAATCCCCACGATCTCATCCAGTGTTTCCCGCGCCACGGGAAAAAAACGCTGGGTCGTGTGTTTGATCGCGGTCTCTTTGGCGGTTTCGGCGTCGCAGTCGATGTCCAGCCATTCGATTTCCGAGCGGTGGGTCATAAACGCCTCGACGGGACGGTCGCCCAGATAGAAGACGCCCTCCGCCATCTTTCGTTCTTCCGATTCGACCGCGCCGGATTTTTCGCCCTCGATCAACACGCTGCGCACATCGTCTTCGGTAACCGGCTCTTTCGGCGAGAACAGGGCACGAATCTTTTTGAAAAGACTCGCCGGCGGGGGTTTTTCCAACGGTTTTTTGTTGGCTTTTTCATGCGGCTTTTTCATCGGTTTTTCCATTAGGCTAGTTCGTCCCTCGTAAGGCTGCGGACGACATAGAGGCCGTCGGGCGAGGTTTCAACGACCGGGTTCTTGCCGTCCGCGCCGGTAACGTCCACGATCTGGACAATGGGATAACGCGGGCTTAACTGGTTGGTGTCAATCACTTGGGCTTTCTGGTTGTTGGAAAGAAGAACAAACGTGCCGATGGGGAAAACCGAAAGCGCCTGAATAAGCGCCTTGATTACCGAGTCGTCATACGCCTGTCCAGGGTTTTTCAAAAGGTCGAGAATTCCGTTAAATCCGTCCCGCGCGTCCTTGTACGGCCGGTTCGCGGTAATCGCCTCGAAAGAACAAACGACGGCAACGATCTTTGAATACAGGTTAATTTGCTTGCTGGACAGTCTTCGCGGATACCCCGTGCCGTTTTCCCGCTCGTGATGCTCCATCGCGACGATGCTGATCCCCATCGGAAAGTTGTTTTCTTTGAGCAACTCATAGCCGAGCACCGGATGGCGAAAGAGTATTTCTTTGTCTTTCGCGGAAAGGTCTCCCGTCGATTCTTGGATGTGAGACGGAATCTTGACCATACCGATCTCGTGCACGAAGGCGGCGATCCCCAACTCGATCAACCGGTGCGAAGGAAGTTTGAGTTGCATTCCCACCACGATAGACAGAATAGTGGAACGCACCGCATGGGATCCAAGATACCCCGCCACAGGTGGTTTTACTTCTTGTTGAATTTGCAGGAGGTACCGCCGATTCACCTTTAACTCCTTAACGACCTCCCGTACTCTTTCCGCGATTTCATAATAGGGGAGTTTCCCGTTGTGGGCCGCTTTCGCAAAAAGATTCATGGTGTATGACAAAAACCCGTTGAAAAACGCATCGGCAGCGGCGAGTTTCGTGCCGTCGTTGACCAGTGACGCCGCAACTTTCCTTTTCGCCTTGTCATCGCTCGTATAAAAATCCTGCTGGGTGCCGCTAGTCTTCACGGAAACGTACTCCCATTTGCTCAGCAGTTTGAGCAGACGCTGCCCGACCGGGGTCTCCGGCACCGTGAGGATAAACCCGTCGTCAAGGTAGAGCGGTTCGGTAAAATAGTGACCCGCCGTGATATTTCTTATCGCAAAATCTTCCAAGTCGTGCTACTTCCTTATTTCGTGAGCCTGTTTCAAAACTTGAGGTTTTGAGCCTCTCGTACTATTCAGTTGGGGGACGCCCAATGTCTCACGCGAAACATTGAGCGTGTTTTTGGTACCCCGCTAACACGGCGTGGGCCAAAAAAATGCTACGCCGTAGATAAATCTAAAGGCCCCGTCTCCCCCTCGCTCCAGCCATCACAAAACCACAAGCCCGACCGGGCTTGTGGTTTTGCGCCGTCTTACGCTACCCCCTCTGCGGGGACAAAACCATGCGGTGCATGGTTTTGTGGGCGTATCCCAAGCGTCCACGGACGGACGCATTACCGAAGCACACCTACGGTGTGCCACGCCCCGGCTCGGAAGTCCGAAACAGGACGTTGAGGGCTGTAGGGCACCCCGCAACGCCCCCATCCCGGCGACGGCTGAACAGTTACCCTTTTTCAATCATAGCATACCGTGCTATACTTGTCAAATGAGGCTGTTCCAAAACCGTGCGCGGTTAGCGCACAGTCAATTAGTTTTGGAACAGGCTCAAATGACAGATTGCCGGGTGTGATTGTTTTTTTGCGTAACGAGACATAACGTGAACCGCGCTGAGAAGGCGGGGGGCGTTACGGGGGCGGGCCCCCGTAGAGAGGGTAGGGCGCAACGGCCCCCAGCGAAGCGGGGGACGGTGCGACCGCAGGGGGAGACTTCCCCCTCCTTATCTTAAAAAACACGCAAAAAACAATCGTATGCAAGCGGTTAACGAAAGAGGTTCCCATGAGAGAGTTCAAAGCGTCCTCCAAACTGGACGATGTGTGTTACGACATTCGCGGGCCGGTGCTCAAGGAGGCTAAGCGGCTTGAGGAGGAGGGGTTTCATATCCTGAAGCTCAACATCGGCAACCCCGCGCCGTTCGGCTTCAACGCGCCGGACGAGATTATCCACGACATCATCGTGAATCTGCACAACGCGCAGGGTTACTGCGATTCGCGGGGGCTTTTTGCGGCGCGCAAGGCGGTGATGCACGATTTTCAGAACAAGGGCGTGATGGATGTCGGCACGGAGGACATTTTCATCGGCAACGGGGTGAGCGAGTTGATTATGATTACGATGCAGGCGCTGCTCGATAACGGCGACGAGGTGCTGATTCCCGCGCCCGATTACCCGCTGTGGACGGCGGCGGTGACGCTTTCAGGCGGGAAGGCGGTGCACTATCTCTGCGACGAGGCCCAGGACTGGAACCCCGATCTCGCCGATCTCGCGGCGAAGGTTACGGGGCGGACGAAGGCGGTCGTCGTGATCAACCCGAATAATCCGACCGGCGCGGTCTACGACAAAGCGACGCTCGAAGCGATTGCCGCGATCGCCGCCGAGCACGGCCTCATCGTGTTTGCCGACGAGATCTACGACCGCATCCTCTACGACGGCGCGAAGCACACGCCGATGGCAACCGTCAGCCGGGACACGCTTACCGTCTCGTTCAACGGGCTCTCCAAGGCGTGGCGGGCAGCGGGGTTCCGTTCCGCGTGGATGGCGCTCTCAGGCGACAAGAGACACGCCGCCGGGTACATCGAAGGGTTGGAGATGCTTGCCAATATGCGGCTCTGCGCGAACGTTCCCTCCCAATTCGGTATCCAGACGGCCCTCGGCGGTTACCAGAGCGTCAACGAGCTTCTGTTGCCCGGCGGACGGCTCAAGGAACAGCGCGATACGGCGGTGAGCCTTGTTCAGAAGATTCCGGGCTTAAGCGTTACGAACCCCAAGGGCGCGCTCTACTGTTTCCCGAAACTCGACACGGAAAAGTTTAACATTAGCGACGATGAAAAGTTTGTGATGGACCTGCTCCGTTCCGAGCATATCCTTTTCGTGCAGGGTACCGGTTTCAACTGGGATAAGCCGGATCATTTCCGCATCGTGTTTCTGCCGTCCGTCGAGACGCTCACCGACGCGCTTACCCGTCTGGGCAATTTCCTCGCAACCTATCGGCAAGCGTGATGAGCATCCTCAAATATTCCTGTGTCCTGTTCGACCTTGACGGCACGTTGGTCGATACGATTGCCGACATCGCCGCCGCGATGAATCACGCGCTGGCCAAACACGGCTTTCCGCCGCTGGACGCGGACCGTTATCGGCCCTTGGTGGGAAATGGTATCCGCCGCCTCGCCTACGACGCACTGCCGGAAGACGCGAAGTCCGATTCGCGCGCGGCGATCATCTCAGGCGATGCGGCGCAGTATTATGCGGACCACCCCGCCGACCACTCGGCACCCTATCCGGGCATCATTCCCCTGCTCAACGAACTGAAACGCCTCAAAGTAAAGACGGCGGTGCTGTCAAACAAGCCGGACACGGTGACCCAGTTGGTCATCGCCCGATTGTTCACCGCCGGTCTTTTCGATTGCATTGCGGGGGAGCGGCCCGGTGTTGCGCGGAAGCCCGACCCCGAATCCAGTTGGGAAGCCCTCGCCGCGATGGACCGTACGCCCCGCCAGACGATGTTCGCCGGCGATTCCGAGGTCGACATGGAGACGGCAAAGAACATCGGTTGCCTTCCCGTTGGGGTGGACTGGGGGTTTCGCCCGGTGGAAACGATCCGTAAAGCGGGGGCGGCGCTCATCATAGGCCGCCCTCAAGAGATTCTGTCTATCGTGCTTGGCGACCGTTTGGAGTAAGACGGGTACTGCTGAGGGAACGGGTGCCGATGGGGGATAGTAGCCGCTGTCAACACATTAAGAATATTTATCCACAGATGGTGCCGGATTATACAGAGTAAAATGAACCACACGAACAAATGCGCCATTGCGAGCGAGCCGCTCGTTAGAGCGGGCGAAGCAATCGGCTCAACCGTTGATCTTGGGAGGGCCTTCTCCGTCTGGATTGCTTCGTCGCTTTGCTCCTCGCAATGACGGCCAGTTTCGCCCGTCATTGCGAGCGAAGCGAAGCAATCGGCTCAACGCTTCGCGTTGAGCTTGGGAGGGCCTTTTCCGTCTGGATTGCTTCGTCGCTTTGCTCCTCGCAATGACGACAGTTCCCATGTCATTGCGAGCGCAACGAAGCAACCCAGTGTGAAGGGCCTTTTCCGTCTGGATTGCTTCGTCGCTTTGCTCCTCGCAATGACGACCCGCCCGTCATTGCGAGCGAAGCGAAACAATCCAGTGGAGGGCCTTTTCCGTCTGGATTGCTTCGTCGCTTTGCTCCTCGCAATGACGACGGTTCCAATGTCATTGCGAGCGGGCCGCTCGTTAGAGCGGGCGAAGCAACCGGCTCAACCGTTGAGCTTGGGAGGGCCTTCTCCGTGGGGATTGCTTTGTCGCTTTGCTCCTCGCAATGACGACAGTTCCGCCCGTCATTGCGAGCGAGGCGAAGCAATCCAGTGAGAGGCATTCTCCGCTATCCGTTCGTCCCACAACAAAAAAGCCCCGGCCATCCCATTGGGACGGCCGGGGCTTTCACGCTAATCTAGCCTTCAGCGAAGACTAAACCCGTAACCCTAGAACTTCCAGTTAAAGTCGACCTGGAACTGGTTGGTGAACGCGCTCGCCGTACCAATCTTCGTGCCGGTGGTGTCGCTATAGAAATACTCAAGCTCAGCCGCGCCGATCCCGCCGATCTTGTCGAAGATCTCGATGCTGGCCGCGCCGAGGGTGAGTTTCACGCCCGGCCGCACCCACACGCCCGCGCCCGGACTATATGTGGATTTATAGATATCGGTCTTGTTGAGCGCGACATCGCCCGCGATCCACAGCAGGTTGTCAGACCCGATCCTCAGATACGCGGCGACCGTGTCGCTCACCGTGTAATCCGCGCGGATTTCAATCCCCACGGCCGTGTCGCCGTAGGTCTCGACCGCGCGGTACTTCAGGTAATCGGTCTTCTTTATCTGCCCCCACTTGTTATCGTTCGGGTCACTCTTCTTAACGCTGTAGTACTGGGCGAAAGGATCAGAGGAGTTATTCTCGGTGTACCGTTCCGCCTTGTCGTTCTGGAGCAGGACGTCGAGCTTGAGGGACGCTTTCAGGGCGGGAATGACGACGTATTCGCCTTTCACCCCGATGAGGGCGTACCCGATGGTCTGGTCGCCGAAGTAGGTGCTCGCATCGTCATACTTGCGGGTGTCGATGTCCGCGTCCAGCACGACGGTGAGCGGGGCGATCGGCTTCACCGAAACGCCGGCGATAATCTGCGCCCCGGCGGCCTTTTCGGCGTATCCGCTTTTGGTGCCAACGGAGCCCACGCCGTATTTGTCAGCCAAATTGGTTGCTTTCGCGCCGCCGTAATCCTGCGAGTTGATCGCGGGGAAGAGCTTGACGCCCGCGGCCGCGCTGATGAAGTCCGACTTGTAGAGGCCGCCGAAAGCCGCGCCCCCGAGCACGGCGCCCAGCGTCCTGTTCTGGGGCGTGGCTGCGGCCCACCCGCCGCTGCCGTCGTCCGCCACAGAGACTTCAATCTGGTCAAGCGGCAGGCTGAACCCGAAGGAGAGGCCGTCCACGATGTTGAACGCGGCGCGGATGCCGTTTACCGTGTCGATGTCGGGATCGAAGGCGTTAATGGGCAGTTTCCCCAAGTCCCACAGGTCGTCGGCCGTGATCTTGCCGCCGTAGACGACGACCTTCTTGTCGAGGAAGTTGGCCCAGCCGTAGTAGGTGTACGCGTAAAAGCCACCGCCGTTCCACCCTGACTCCGGGTCGGTGGACGCCAACCCGTCGACGGTCCCCAGAACCAGCTTCGCGCCGGCCAGGTCGCCCGCGTAGTTGGCCGTGAGGCGGGCGCGGTACGTCGCACCGGCGTCGTTGTTCCACAGCGAGACCGTGGTGTTGTCGGAATCTTCCGCTTGGTCGACAGCCGGCTTGTCCGCGTTACCGCTGGGCGCAACGTAGTTATCGGGGTTAAACGCGGCGGGGGTACTGCCGACTTTGGGCCTGTCGTCCGCCGTATTCACCTTGAGGCCCGTCTTCACCTCGCCTTCCAGCGTGAGCCCGTTACCTAGATCAATGGCGAACATATTTGCCGCCAAACCGAGAGTTAGGAGAAAAACTAAAACTTTTTTGGGATTTTTCCACCGTGCCGGG
>JAISZQ010000268.1 GCA_031269165.1 Spirochaetaceae bacterium | reverse complement strand
GCGGTTACCAAGAGAATTGGCGGAAGATGTCTGGTACGAGGTGCGGACGGCGGTTAATGTCGGCGAGCCTTTGTTCCAGTTGGCGTGGGCGGTGGCGCTTTTCTATCGCGTGTTGCGCGGCGAAGGGGCGGTTTGGATTTGAGATGCGCGGGCTTGCGGTTGAAGGGGTGTGGCTCACGTTTTACATCAAGCCCGCCGAGGGGTTAAAACTGCCCAAGATTATGCAGTGGTTAAAGCAGACGTTCTCGGTGCGGTTCAACTTCCGCACGGGACGAACCGGACACGTGTGGGGGGATCGGTACTGGTCGGAGATTTTGGCAGGGGAGCCGCCGCCTGAAGCGAAAGAAGTTGACTGGGACGCGGTCGAGGCGGAGGCGGCCAAGCCGGTACCGGCGGGCATGGTCTACAAGTTATCTTGGGGCAGCCCCCGCCAGGCTGGAATGGGCTCGGAAACGCCTTTTTCGCCCCAATTCACGTTTTCCTCCGTGTTTCCACCCGGCTAACCGGGGGCAAAGCCCCCGGTTAGCGGCAAAGGTGGTGTTACAGACAGCCTCTGCAGTGCCGTCTAAAGACGGCGGGCCATCGTTGGACGATGGCCTTGGGAGAGGTCTGCCCGCGCCACCGGGAAAAAGGTGAAAAAGAAGCGCATTTCGGGCCGTTTCCGGTGTGCCGGGGCAGAGAAACACGGATAAATGCGGCGCATGGCGGGGAAAAACGGAAAAAAAGGCGTTGGAGAGACGGTTTTCGCGCAAATATTGCGGCTGAGGTCTGTCCCCGCCCGTTTGGGGCAGCCCCCGCCCAAAGCAAAGGAGGGGTGCTCTGTGGCATTGTTATCTCCGCCGATTGCCGCCCGCTCAACAAATTAAGCATTTTTGTCCGCAGATTACGCCAGATGGCGGCGGATTTTCGCGGATTATACCCCGCTCGATCCACGAAAATCCGTATAATTTGCGGACCTTTGGATGGACGCAAAAGAGAATCAACTATGTAGCATTTGCCGCACCCCGGCACGGAAGTCCGAAACAGGATGTTGAGGACTGTAGGGTGTCCCCCGAAGGCATCAAAGATGCCCGGCATCCTAATGGATGCCCCACCCCCGAATCCAGCGGGATCAAAGTGTGGCGTTTCGGAAAAGCGGGCGTTGCCCGCCCGAAACTCCAGAAGCAGGGCGTAGCCCTGCGTCCGCAACGCTCCCGAATCACGGCAAGGAGGGAATCTGGCAAACATAGTTCGCGTTGAAATTGGAATTGTTGACCGCATGAAGGGCAACGTCAGGTGCTTGCAGTGCAAAAAAATGGCTTAATTTGAGGAATTTTTACCACGAACCTCAACGGGCCAAAAGCCGGGGATTTCCAATCCGGGGATTTTCAATCCCTTGAAGTTCTCAGGTTGATACTCTTCAAGATTATGCTGATTTTACGACCGTTGTTGGTTAAAAAAATATATGACGTTGCCCTGGGGGGTTAAAGCAGCCTCGATTGTCAAAAAGAATATCAAAAGAACCTATTGTGTAACCATTGCGGCCTGGCGGTGTTATAAAGTAAACCTACCATTTTATACGCCGTTGCCGTTCCATTCCTCCTTACGGCAACGGTTTTTTTTTGCCCCAAATCCGGCAATTCCCCACTGAGGCTGTTTCAAAACCTCAAGTTTTGAAACAGTCTCCACTGTCAACAACTTAAGAATTTTTGGTCCGTGAATGGGCGCCATACACAGCGTTACGAATAATACCCATCAGTGCGTAGTCGCGGACATTCGCGGACATTCGCGTACCAAAAAACGAAAAATCCGCGTAATCTGCGGTTAAAAATCCTTGATTTGTTGGCAGCGAGCGGGCACCAATATTGACCTGAACCCTCACGAACACCCAGAAAAATCAACGCCATCGAAGTAAAAATTATTGTGCTCGTGTCGTTCGTGAGGTTGCGGGACAGCCTCGCCTGAGATTGGCACCCGTGATTAACGGGACAACAGAACCGTAACCTGGTCCTGTTTCACGCTGCCCGCGATGACGGCATCGAGACGCGCCTTGAAAGCGGCGGAGAGCAACCCCATGATCTCTGCGGTTTGCCGCAACGCGTCCTCGTCTTCGACCTGATTAAAGAACAGCACCCGTTTCCCGCGAGCCGCGGCAAATAACCCGCGCCGCTTGTCCGTACCGCCCCGTCCACTGATCGCCGCTGCGAGATGCGCCTGAGTGAGAATGTCCCCCTCCCCGGCCCCGGTGAGAGCGCAAAACAGGGGAAGCCGGTGGATGACGGCCTCCGTTGCCGGCATTCCAAGCGGCCAAACGGGGATGACGCCCACCGTGACGGACGTGGAAGGCGGGACAACGGGCTCATCGTCCGCCCAGCCTTTCAGCGGCAGCGTTTTCGAGCCGTCGCCTTCGATCAGCGTCCCGTCAAAACGCCGCATTAAAAAGGCGAGTGTTTTGGGGGGCAGGGCGGTCGTTTTTGTCGAGCCGGCTTCATGACACCCGGCAAAAGTAACGCCCGACTTGACGACTGGCGGAAACACGTTTCCCATTGGCCCCGCGTCCATTATGTTCATTGTGTCCATTGTGTTCATCGAAAGACCGTTGGTGAAATGGTCGAATAGCCCCGACTCGTAGTCCGGCGCACCCATTTTGGTCGTCGTCGTGACCAGCACCCGGCGTCTGAAAGCCCCGGCTTGAGGCCCCTCGTCAGCAAAACACCGCGCCAAAAACCACAGCAACGAGGTCTTTCCCCCGCTCCCGACAATCGTGATGACCTCATCGCTATACCGCTTGAAAAAATCACGTAACCGTACTGTCTCTTTCATCTCTTTATGATATACTCTTATCCTATGTCTGACATCTATCCCCCTTCTATGCATGTTCCATCCGTTTCTGCCGATGACGCGACTGCCGATGACGGCGCGGCTTCCCGTTTGGCGTGGACCGAGGAGTCCTCAAAAACAAGCGGCGACTTTCGTATTTTCAGCGTGCGGGAGAGCGTGTGCCGTTCGCCTGAGGGCGCGCTCAAGACCTTTTCCGTGATCGACACCCGCGACTGGGCGATGGTCGTCCCCGTGATCGAGACGAAGCAGGGCAAGGCGTTTGTGATGGTGCGCCAGTGGCGGCATGGGGCGCGGGAACTGAGCGTTGAGTTTCCCGGCGGCGTACTGGAAGCGGGCGAGCAAAACGCGGAAGGCGCGGCGCGGGAACTCCGTGAGGAGACCGGCTTTGTCGCGAGCAGCGTGATCAAACTCGGCGAGATGAACCCGAACCCGGCGATCATGTCGAACCGCATCCACTTTTACCTCGCCGAAGACTTGACGCAAACGGGCAAGCGGGAACTTGACGAGGATGAATTTGTCGAGGTGCTGACCCTGCCCGCCGTTGATGTCCTGCAAAACATGGGCCGGCCGCCCTACATTCATGCGCTTACCGCCGTCGCACTGCTCTTTTACCTGAAACGCCCCTGAATCGCTCGAACATCGGTAATTATGCAGTTGGAGGGGGAAGTCTCCCCCTCGCTCCTGCCCGCTCTCCGGTCGATACGTCCACGCCTAAAGGCGCGTCCGCACCTCCCTCCGTTTGGTCATACGCTACCCCCTCTGCGGGTGGCCCGCC
>JAISZQ010000081.1 GCA_031269165.1 Spirochaetaceae bacterium | reverse complement strand
TTGTATCATGCCAAACAACGCAAGGCGGGTCAAATGCGGAAACAACGCAAGCGGTTTCCTATTCGGGCGATTTAAGTTCATTGCTTCGTGCGGCATCAGTGGAAGTTCAAAAATGGGACAAGGGGAATGAACGGGAACGGGACGTTACGGTTTATTCGTTTAACTATGATAACCCTGAAATCAAGGATAGGTTAATACAAGCGGTAAAAGACGCGGGGTTCTATCAAGTTTGGACTGGAGAATACTCAAGGGATTGGGATTTACCGCGGGGCGTTCTTCGCTGGTGTATTCCCGCCGACACGGAAAAAGAGGACCGCCAGATACAAGTTTCCGCAGTTGGCGAGACAACCGTACATACGTACTTTTTTAAGCCGATTCCGGACTCGGGCGTTTATTGGACGGCGGTTGAAGACAGCCCCTTCAGCAGTGGCAGTGACGACGAAATCAGCGACATCGCCTACGGCGGCGGCACGTTCGTTGCGGTCGGTATCTATAAAGAGGGAAGCAACTGGAAAGGAGAAATGGCGTACTCTGCCGACGGCGTTACCTGGACGAAGGTTACAGACACCAAATTCGGCTCCGCTACCGCCATCGTCTACGGCAACGGGAAGTTCGTCGCAAGCGGGGTTGACGGCAAAGTGGCGTATTCCGCTGACGGCGTTACCTGGACGACGGGAGACAGTACGTTCAGCGGAACCATCGCCTACGGCGGCGGGAAGTTCATCGTGGGCGGCGGCTATCATGATGGAAGACGCTGGCATTGTGGAATGTCGTATTCCGGCGACGGCGTAACCTGGACGGCGGTTAAAGACAGCGCGTTTGGCAGCGGCGGCGACATCAGCGCCATCGCCTACGGCGGTGGCAGGTTCGTAGCGGGTGGCAACGAAGATGGAACGAGAAGCTGGGTTCCCGCAATGGCGTATTCCAACGACGGCGTAACATGGACGAAGGTTAAATATATATACAGCACGCCCAGTAGCGGCATCAGGGGCATCGCCTACGGCGACGGCAAGTTTGTCGCGGTTGGCGGTAAAGGTCAAATGGCGTACTCCGCTGACGGCATAACTTGGACGGCCGTAACCGACAGCACGCTCGACGAATACCTCGGCACCATCGTCTACGTCGGCGGCAGGTTCGTCGCGGTCAGCTATAACGGCAAAACGGCGTATTCCGCCGACGGCGTAACATGGACGGCAGGCGAAGACATCAATCTCGGCAGCGCGGTCGAGGCCCTCTCCTATGGCGGCGGCAGGTTTGTCGTGGTGGGTTGGGAAAGTAAAATAGCGTATTCCAATGTGCAGGAGTAGGTTTCGGCCAGCAGTGGGTGACGCTACCGGCCGCCCCCGGGGGGCTGGGGCCGGCCAGATCAGGGGGTCTGATCCGGCCACATCGGGGTGTCTGATCTGGCCATGTGGGGGTGTCCCACGTGGTCAGGTGAGGGTGCCCCACGTGGCCAGGTGAGAGTGCCCACCCTGGCCAGGAGAGAGTGCCTACCCTGGCCAGGGGAGGGTGTCTCCCCTGGCCAGCAGATGTTGCCCTGCCGTCCAGCAGAAGTTGCCTGTTCGTTGCTCCCCCGTCATTGCGAGGAGCGAAGCGACGAAGCAATCCAGGGGGGATGCCATCCCGCTTCTGGATTGCTTCACCCTTCGGGTTCGCAATGACGATACCCCACGAGGGCCAGCAGACGGCGCCCTGCTGGCCAGCAGCGGGAGACGCTACCGATTTTGGAGAGGCGCTGATACGGGGCGTGTATTATATGGACACGCACGGAAGATACAAGATACGGGGCTGTTCCAAAACCTCACGTTTTGGAATGGCCTCCCCTGTTCTCGTGTTCCGCCAAAACCTGCGTTGTCTCAATGAGGTTGGCAAAATCCTCGTCCAAGAGTTCGGGGCAATTGAAAACCTGACGCGGGCTGTTGATGTCAACGCCGGAAATCTCCATGAAACCATAGTGGGCGCAGAGGTCGCGAAGCCGCAAGAGCTGCGGTTTTGTGTTTCGGGGCGGCATATAGGTCACCGCCTTGAAACCAAGTTCCCGCAACAGGGGCATGAGGTCGTCGAGGTAGGCGTCCTCGAACCGCTCGGCCTTCTTGTCGCCGGTCGGCGATTCGCCCACGTCGCCCAGATAGGCGTAGGCCGGATAGGCGTCAATCGAGGCGGCAAACGCCGTCACCTTCTCCGCCGGGGGGCACTCTTCTTCACCGGGCTGGATATAGATCTTGTCGCCGAAACCGCTCTTCAACGCGCCGAGAAGATCGTACGCATAGTAGGGATTCTCCGCATCGGCAAGATAGGCGGCGATTTTCGGGCTGAACGTGAGGCCGAAAGCGCGGGAAAGTCCCGCAACCGTCGCCGGGCCCTTTCCCCATGCGGCGATAAAAGCGTGAGAAAGCGCGAAGAGGATGTGCCGCTCGGTAACGGTCCCGCCCTCGTCCGCCTTCGAGAGCGGTAACACATCATGGTCGTAGGAAAGCGGCGCGATCCCCGCCGGGGCAAGGAGCGTGTTGAGCGCGTCCACCATGAGCCGGTTCCGCTTCTGCCGTGCGGCGACGATGGGACGGAGAAACTCGTGAACACGGGCGGTCTCCTTTGCGGGAATCCCCTGCACCGTCATATACGCGATACCCTTCGAGTCGGGGCTGTTGATCTTGCGGTCGGCGAACGCCGTGTGCCGAAAACTCACCCGAACCTCGAAGCCCGTCACACAGCCTAACGTGAGCATCCGGCAGGCTTCCCGCATCTCCGCTGCCGCCGCGTAGGAATCGTGGTCAACCGACCCGGCAACCGAAAGCCCTGCCCGTCGCGCCGCGAGTGCCGCCATCGTGGGTGTGTACGGACTGAAACTGTAGACCGTGTGAATGTGGTTGTTCGACTCGCGTCCCGCCGCCGGAACACCGGCAAGCCCGCCCGCGTCGATAAAAGCCTCCAGTGCCGCAAGCCGCTCGCCCCCCGCCGCATGGAAGTCGTTCATAGTCTTTTCAATAGCCGTTTGCTCAATACCCATACCATCCGCCCCTTTCGTTACACTCCTCAATGCCGTCGTACCGCTCTTATCCTAACACAACAAACGGAACCATGCACACCCCCGGGCACGCGAGGCCGCCAGAAGGCGTCCCCTGTCATTGCGAACCCGTAGGGTGAAGCAATCCAGTCGAGGCGACCTTTCCACTGGATTGCTTCGTCGTCGGCAAATGCCGCCTCCTCGCAATGACGGACGAGGACGGGTTCCGTTTAGCGGGCGTCCCGCGTCATTGCGAAGTGAGCAGGGTGAAGCAATCCAGACGAGGCGGCCTCTCCACTAGATTGCTTCGCTTCGCTCGCAATGACGGACGGGGACGGGTGCTGGGTAGCGGGTGGCCCCGCGTCATTGCGAACCCGTAGGGTGAAGCAATCCAGTCGAGGCGACCTTTCCACTGGATTGCTTCGTCGTCGGCAAATGCCGCCTCCTTGCAATGACGGATGGGGACGGGTGCTGTTGAGCGGGCGACCCGCGTCATTGCGAGCGGAGCGAAGCAATCCAGAAGGGGCGGCCTCTCGTAATGCTCCCGATTACGGTGACGACTGAATAGGTACAAATGTCTGCAAAAAGCAAAAAATTTGACAATTTTTTCACAAAGTACTTGACACCTTATGCGGAAGGCTTTATACTTACATTGGTTAATCGGTTAACCACTTGGTCCAAGAAGATACAAGCGGCCGGTTGTGTTTGCGGGTTTTCGTACCATGACATAAGGGCGCAAAAATCCGATTATTTGGGGCTCTGAGGGCCGAATACGGAGAGGTTTTATGCGCGAAGCGCGACAGACAGCAAAGCAGATAACCATCAGGCAGGTGGCCCAGGAATCGGGGGTTTCTTCAGCCACGGTTTCCTATGTGCTTAACGGGAAGAAACGTATCTCCCCGGAAACAAAGGCACGGGTACTGGCGGCGGTGGAGCGTCTTGATTATGTGCCCAACATCAATGCCCGCAGCCTCTCGACCCGGAATTCCTTCCTCATCGGTGTTCTTATCCCCCAAACGGAACCGGGCAACCATCTTATGTTTGAGAACCCGTTTTACAGCGAGATGCTCAGTGCCATTGAATACGAGGCCCGCATTCATGGGTATCGGCTCTTGGTCGCCGGGGTTGACATAGGCAAACCCTATTTGAATATGGCCCGTGAACGTAATCTGGACGGGATCATCGCCATCGGGGTATACCAGGATACTTTTTACCGCCAAGTCGTGCAAAGCGGTATCCCGCTGGTACTGGTGGACAGTTATAGCGACGATACTCGTTGCCACAACATCAGGATTGATGACACTGACGGGGCGTATCTGGCGCTTCATTACCTGCTGGACCGGGGACATCGGGATATTGCCTTTTTTTGCGGCAGCCTGCGGGATAACGGGGTGATGAAAAAACGCCTTGACGGATACCGCCGGGCACTGGAAGAACGGGGGATTCCCTACGACAAAGAAAAAATTATCGAAGGAAACGTTGATTTTGAAAACGGTATTATACTGGCCCGGCGTCTGCTTGAGGCCAAATTACCGGCAAGCGCGGTGTTTGCCGCTGCGGACATTCTTGCCATTGGAGCAATGAAGGCTTTTTATGATGCGGGATTGCGGGTTCCCCACGACATATCAATCATGGGTTTTGACGACATCAAGTTTTCCCGCTATATCTGCCCCGGTCTTACCACCGTCAGGCAGGACATTTCCCTGAAAAGCAAGAGAGCGATAGAACTCTTGGTCGAGAATATCAAGAATCCCCACTTAACCAAACGGGAAGAGATCCTCCCCGTGAGTATCGTTGAACGAGGATCGGTTCGGGCATTGTCCGGCAAGGAGGAAAAGATGATATACAGCAGCGCATAAAAAAGCCCGCCTCGCGGAAAGCGAATGGCGGGCGGAGAGCGCCCTCCGTCAAGGGCACTCCCGGCAAGAGTAATCGGCAGACGACTTTGCCTAGCCTTATTGTATGCAAAAAGGCAGGTAAAGGCAACAGGCACTTCATATTTTGAAGCGCGCAAAACACCTAACCCTATCAGCCGTTAGAGGAATAACGGCTGGGGGTACCATACTTTAAGGAGTAACAAATGAAACAAGTCGTATTTCGGGGGATTATCGTCATAAGCCTCCTCTCGCTCGGCCTCATATCGTGTGATGGTCGTAAAACCGGTTCCGCAGAGGGCCAAAAGATAACGATCAACTTTGATCAGTTTTCCGGCTCCGGAGATAACGAAGTGTATCTCAAACAGATGATTGACCTCTACACTGCGGCCAATCCGAACGTAAGCGTCAAGTTGCAGTCCTATGGATTCGCGGACTATTTTATGCAGCTTACCGCCAAGGTTTCCGCCGGAAGGGCGCCGGATGCGTTCGAGCTTAACTACGAAAACTTTGTAGCGTATGCCAAGAACGGGTCGTTGCTCCCCTTGGATGACCTTATCGGTTCCGGGGACATAGCGGCTTCGGTCTACAACAAGATGGCCCTAAGCGCTTTCAGCACCAACGGAACCCAGTACGGGCTTCCGAACAGTTTTTCCAACGTGGTCTTGATCTATAACAAGAACCTTTTTGACCGCGCCGGGCTTGCCTACCCGAACGACGATTGGACGTGGGCCGATGCTATGGCGGCGGCGAAAGCGATTCGGGCGTTGGGGGACGGCATCTTTGGTTACTATCAACCCCTTTCTTTTACCGAATTTTATAAAACCGCCGCGCAAAACAATGGCGGCTTCCTCAGTGCCGACGGGAAGCGTTTCACGATCAACAGTCCCGCGAACGTGGAAACCGTCGCGTATCTGGTTGATATGCAGCGGGCTTCCAATGTGATGCCGACCCCGGAACAGTTGGGCGGTATGGGAGATTGGGATCTCTTTAAGGCCGGAAGGCTGGGGATGATTGTAACCGGTATCTGGGCCTTTCCCGATTTTACCCGGGATTGTGATTTTGCCTGGGACATCGCGGTGGAACCGGGCAACAAACGGAAGGCAACCCATTTCTTTTCCAACGGATATGTGATCAACAAAAACAGCCCGGTCGCGGCAGAGGCGGCAAAGTTTATCGCCTTTATTTCCTCGAATCAGGAAGCGGTAAAAATCCGTCTGGATGCGGCATGGGAATTACCGCCGGTGGTTGATGACGATGTGATTGCCCAATACAAGGCGAAAACCCCGCCCGCGAACCGGGAGGCGGTATTTAAAAGCCTCGCTTCCCTCGTAACCCCTCCGGTGGTTAGCCAGTTTTCCCAATTACAGGACATCGTGGCGAAACACCTGAACGAAGCGGCATCCGGTTCCGTAAGCCCCGCTGAGGCTCTGGCCAATATGGAAGCGGAGTTGACGGAGACTATCGATCCGGGCAAATGACCTATGGGACGGGCGGCGGGAAACACCGCCCGTCAATTTCACTTTTTCATTCGGAGGTATACGATGAAAAACACTTATCGCCGTAACACCCTTGCGGCGGTCACCTTTCTCTTGCCAAGCCTTATTGGGTTTGCGGCGTTCAGCGTGCTGCCCATGATACTATCCATGGGGATTAGTATCACCTCTTGGGACGGCCTCAGCGAACTGGCCCTGTTTTCAAACACCGCGTTCGCAAAGACCTATTTTGCGGGATTTTCGAATTACGCAAGAATTTTTACCGGAGCGGAACTGTATCAGGTGTTGGGGAACACCCTGCGGTTTGTGCTGCTTTACCTGCCGCTCATGCTGCTCTCCTCTTTTGGCGTGGCGTCGATCCTCAACCGGGACATTCCCGGAGGGACCTTTTTTCGGGTTCTCTACTATATTCCGGTAATCACCTCTTGGGTGGCGGGGGCGCTGATCTGGAAGTGGGTGCTGAGTCCCGAATATGGGGTTATCAACAATGTTTTGGGCATGTTCGGCATTGCGGGACCCGGCTGGTTACAAAGCCCCCGGTGGGCAATGCCGGGAATTGTGCTGGCCTCGATCTGGAAGGATATGGGGTTCTTTGGCTTAATGCTTTTCGCGGGGCTGCGGGGCATTAACCAGGAATATTACGAGGCTGCGGAAATTGACGGGGCGGGCAAGGGAAAACAACTTTTTCACATCACCTTACCCCTCCTTTCGCCGGTTTTCTTTTTTGTTATTACCATCAGCATGATCAATGCCTTTCAGGTTTTCCCACAGGTGATGATCATGACTCCTGACGGCGGCCCCGGGGGATCAACGATGGTGATGGTAGAACGGATATACCGGTATGCGTTCCGGTATTATGAGATGGGCTATGCGTCTGCGATGAGTTGGGTGTTGTTTGCTATTATTCTGGCCCTTACCCTTATCCAGACGCGGCTGCAAGAAAGGTGGGTTGTATATGATACCTAAATCGAAACGAAAAAAGATTCTGTCGCTGGCGCAATACTATGTAATCGCGCTGATTCTGGCTCTCATCGTGGGGATGCCCTTTTTCTGGATGGTCATCACCTCCCTCAAAAGCAGGGGCGCGATTATGCGTATCCCGGTGGAATGGATCCCCAGAGAACCGAGTTTGGATTCCTATAGCAAACTCTTCGGCATCCCGCATTTTGGATCGTCCATAGTGAACAGTTTTTATCTTGCGGTTATATGTACTGTTGCGAATCTCCTTTGCGCCGCCATGGCCGCCTTCGCCCTGACCAAGATTCCGTTTAAGGGACAAACACTGGTGTTCAGCCTCTATCTCACCGCGATGATGCTCCCCGGGCAGGTTACCTTTATCCCCCTATTCATCATCATGGCAAAACTGGGGCTCACCAACAGTTTGAACGCCTTTGTGCTTTTACAGTTTTTTAACGCCTTTTCCATTTTTATGCTGCGCCAGCACATGAAAACAATTGACAAGTCGTACCTGGAAGCGGCGGTGATTGACGGCGCGGGATTATGGTATATCTTTTGGCGGATCATACTGCCCCTCTGTTCCACCGCCTTGGCAACCTTGGGAATCTTAACCTTCATGGGTTCATGGAACGATTACCTCTTGCCGTTAGTCTTATTAAGCGACCGCGCAAAAGCGACCTTACCTGTTATCCTCAGTTCCATGAGCGGCCAGTACGGGAACCAGTACAACATCATGATGGCCGGCGCGCTCCTGTCCATCATACCGATTTTGATTGTCTATATGGCTATGCAAAAACATTTTGAAGCCGGCCTCACCGCGGGCGGGATAAAGGGGTAGTTATGACGGAATGTATCATCAACGAAAGAGAACGGATTGTGTTTGATCCAGAACGGTTTGGAGAAAAGGAATTTTCCTTTCCCGGCGGTACCGCCCGTCTCTCCATAAAACAGGAAGCGGAAGGGCCGCTCTTGGCGATCCGCCTTCCCTACCGGGGGGCCTACGGCATGGGGGAGAAATACGATGCCCTCAACCAAAAAGGCCGCCGCGTCGTAAACCAGGTGGAGGAGCATTTCTGCCGTCAGGGGGACAAGACCTATTGTCCCATGCCTTTCTTTTTTACCGATTCAGGGTTTGGGTTCTATGCCGACACCCTGCGGCTTACGGTCTTTGATTTTGGCGAGGAGATATGCGTTACCCTGCCTTCGGGAACGCCGTTTTTCCTCTTTGCGGGAAGTCCCGCCCGGATCATAGGCGCGTATATGTCGTGCTTGGGAAAACCGGTTCTCCCGCCTAAGTGGGTTCTGGGCCCCTGGATTTCCGCCAACCGCTGGCGTACCCAGGCTCAGGTAGAAGCCCAGATCGGCCTGCTTGAGAAACACGGTTTTCCCGCCACCGTGCTGGTCATTGAGGCATGGAGTGACGAGGCGACCTTTTATATTTTCAACGGCGCCGAATATCGGGCGGTGGGAGGCGGGGAAACGCTTGCATACGATGACTTTGATTTTTCCCGCAGCGCATTCTGGCAAAACCCGCGGGAAATGATTCAAAAACTCCATGATGCGGGGTTGCGTCTGGTGCTCTGGCAGATTCCGGCATACCGGAAACAGGGGGATGACGAACCGGTCTGCGTCCAGCATGATCATGACCGCGCCTATGCGCTCGAAAACCGTCTCTGCGTCATGGACACCCAGGGGAAGCCCTACACGATACCCCCGGGACATTGGTTCGCCGATTCCCTGCTGCCCGACTTTAGCAATCCCGAAACCCGGCGGCTCTGGTTTGCGAAACGGCGTTATCTCCTGGATATAGGGGTGGACGGTTTCAAAACCGATGGCGGAGAGTTTGTCTACCGCGAAGACCTGATCTTTCATGACGGGAAAACCGGGGCGGAGATGAAAAACGGCTATGCCCAACGGTATGTCGCCGCCTACCGGGACGCGCTGCCGGAAGACAAGGTGCTGTTCAGCAGGGCGGGGTTTTCAGGACAGCATACCACTCCCCTCCTCTGGGCGGGAGACCAGGAATCGAGTTTTGACGAACTCCGCAGCCAGCTTCGGGCGGGTCTTTCGGCGGCCCTGTCGGGTATCATCTTCTGGGGATTTGACATCGCCGGTTTCGCCGGGCCTCTGCCTTCATCGGAACTGTACCTCCGGGCGACCCAGCTTGCCTGCTTTAGCCCGATCATGCAGTGGCACTCCGAACCCGAAGGCGGACAGTTTCGGGACATACAGGCCCAGGCCGCAGGCAACAACGAGCGGAGCCCGTGGAATATTGCCGCATTCGATAGGAGCGATAACCCCGATAGCACCGATAGCACTGATACCGATACGTTACTCGATAAAATCCGGTTTTGGCACCGGCTCAGAATGAACCTTTTGCCCTACCTTTATAACGAGGCGTTGCACTGCGTACATCATTCAGTCCCCCTTATGCGGCCGCTGATATACGATGGGCGGCCGCTGATATATGATGGGTGGAACGGGGAACCTGTTGGCGAACACATCCGCAACGCCGACGACCAGTTCATGCTGGGGCGGAGCCTTCTCGTGGCACCGGTCCTCTCTCCGGGGCAGGACTCACGGCGGGTGTGGCTTCCGCCGGGGGAATGGTACGGTTTGTTTGACCATCGCCGGTATCAGGGCGGACGATATAGCGAGGCGGTTTCAATCAATACCATTCCGGTCTTTGTCAAAGGCGGTTCCGGCCTTGCCCTGAACCTTCCCGCAACTGCCGATACGGACGGCGGCCTGGGCTTTTCCGTGGGGAATGGGGTAACGGGCTATCAAAACTTGAGATTCATGCTGTACGGGAATGCGGGACAGACCCATTTTGAAGACGATCTGGGCAATAATTTTACCCTCCACTGGGAGGGTGCCGCCGTGACGCTCAGCGGGACCGCAGTCTCGGCCTATACCACCACCTGCCGTGGAGGCCCTTGGGCGTAACGTGAGGGAACGACTATCGGCCCCCCTACGGGGAATTGAAAATTGATAATGGAAAATGATGCGCGCTTTGCGCGAATTGAAAATGATCGGAAGGGCGCGGGCGGTCTCCGTACCTTGCGCATTCTCCATTTTCCATTCGCCGCAGACGCAACCCCGTGCTAAGCCTGATCGGGGT
>JAISZQ010000074.1 GCA_031269165.1 Spirochaetaceae bacterium | reverse complement strand
AATCAGCAAAAAAGATTTGGCCTTCTTTATGGAACGGACATTTTTTTAGCCCTTCAACACCATATTCTTTGGCTAGATCGTCATTAAACGTTGTTTTTAAGACTGTAATTTTGCATTTCTTCATCATTTGAAAACTCCTAAGATATACAATACTTTAATATTTTTATTTTGTCAAGATATTTTGACAAAATAAAAATACAATGTCGCATAACTCCCTATACGCGCATCTCCTGGCGCGATACATCCCACGAAGACCGATAACACGTATAGTTGATTGTAGCATGAAAAATTCCAATAGTCAAGAAGGCTGTCTGAAACACGGTGGTTTTGAGAAAAAAACTCAGTGAGTTTTAAGAAAATCTCACTGAGTTTTGGGTGAAATGTCAGTGAGATTTTGAAAAATCTCACTGACATCTTGATAAGAATTCACTGAGTTTTAACTTTGCGGATTTGAGCCGTGAACTTTCAGGCCAGTCTGCGCCCCGCCCGGCGTCATGGAAGCCTGAAGGGTAAGCCCCGCCGCTATAGGAACAAGACAAAGCAAGCCCAGCCGCCAGTCAACGAGCAGTAATAATAGCATCGTTGCTATAGGCGTAATGACAGCGGCGATTATATCGGGCAATGGGGCAATGCAGCCCTCCATCTGCCGGACATTGTTTTCTATTATTTTTCGCAGTTTCCCGCTTGCGTTTTCCGTATGAAAACCCATAGGCAGCGTTACAAGGTGGTTTAGCAAGCGGGATTTTACATTGCGCGTTGTTTTGAATGCGGCGATATGGGAACATATAAGGGCCGAAAAATAACATAAAAGATGCGCGGCAAGCGCCCCTGCCGCCGCCCACCCATAAGAGGTCAGCGCCCCCCATTCCCTGCTTACCGTGTTTTGGATGAGGAAATAGACACAGATAGAGGGAACCATGACCGCCAGCGCGCTTAATACGGACAATAGGGCCGAAAGCAGCATAAAAGGCTTGGCATTTCCCGCCAGTTCCAGTAAACGCCTGATTCCGGTTTTCTTCATTTGATAAGACCCGCCTTTCTGAAATGTTTGTTCAGTATTTTGAGGCCGATAAGCGCCGTAACAATATTGACTGCAATAAATATGCTCACGAAGACCACCAGGAGGGACTGGTACGCGGCGCGATGCGCCCGCCAGAGTCCCAGCGCGTAAAACACCGCCTTGGTGATTTGCAGGACGGCTATACCCGCGCCAATGTACCCTATCTGTTTTCCGGTGATTTCTCCCGCAAACAAGAGATGAACCAGCAGTACCGTCAACAGGGTAGTCCCGATACCGGACAGTACGCTTACAAAAACATATCTGTTCGAGGAGCGGTTTTTCGCTTTGATCTGTTTGACCAGTGTTTTCGTTTCCACTCTATTCTCCTTTCCTATTTATTCCTACCAAGAGAGTTTTACGGAAGCCCCCCCCCCCTCACCACGTCGATTCCAGCCACCCGCCACCGGGCGGCACCATTGTTCTTTTTCATAAAAGAACCTCCTAAAGTTTAATGTGTCGGCTTTTGCCGACTAAAGTTAGTGTAGACTAATATAAAAAATGTGTCAAGTATTTTCTTGCGATTTTGCCCAAAAATTCGTTCAAATTTTTCTTTTTGTTCATTTTGGCCTTCTTTCTGCCCACAAGATGAGCGAGCCGCCCGTCATTGCGGACTCCTCGCAATGCCGGGTGTTTGCAAACCGCGAAGCCCGTGGTATAATCGGAGTATGAGTCTGATTTGTCTGCACAAAGGCACGGTCTACACGGGTTTTGCCGAGATGGACGATTGCTCGGTTCTCGTTGAAGACGGCAAGATCGCCGACGTGTTTTCGGAGAAGCGGTTCGCGCAGAGGCAGTTTCCGAAGGGCACGAAAACCATCGATGTTGATGGGGCGCATATCTCGGCGGGGTTTATCGACACGCACATTCACGGCACGGGCGGATTTGGTACCGACGATGAGACGCCCGATGCGGTGATCGAGATGTCGCGGATTCTGCCTCGTTACGGGGTGACGGCGTTTAATCCGACGCTTTATCCGAGCGAGCGGGCGCGTCTGCCGGGTATCGTGCGGCGTATTCGCGCGGGGTTCGGCAAGGAAAGCGGCGCGCAAATCATGGGCTTCCACCTTGAGGGGCCGTTTCTCTCGGCGAGCAAACTGGGGGTGCAGAAGCCTGCAACGCTGTCCCCGGTTGACCTCGACTATATGGCGGAACTCTGGGACGCTGCGGAGGGGAACATCGTCAACATGACGGTCGCGCCGGAACTGAAGAATATGCGGGATCTCGCGCTCTACTGCGTGAAGAAGGGCATCGTCTTGCAAGCGGGGCACACCGATGCGGCGTACGAAAACATGGCGGAGGGGATGCAGGCGGGGATTCTCCATTCGACGCATCTTTTCAACGCGATGAGCCGGATGGACCACCGCAACCCAAACGCGGTCGGCGCGATCCTCACCCACCCTGAAATCTCCTGCGAAATCATCGGCGACGGCCTCCACGTACACCCCGACCTCTTCAAGTTGCTCTTGCGGGTGAAACCCATCGACAAGATCACGCTGGTGACGGACGGCCTCAAACCCACCGGTCAGGAAAAGGGCCCGTTCTTCGCAAACGGCGAGGAAGTCCATTTGTCCGAAGGGCTGTGGCGGCGTATCGCGGACGACGTGATCGCCGGTTCCTCGCTTACCATGATAAACGGCGTAAAAAATCTCGTCGATTTCGGCTTTTCGCTCGAAGACGCGCTCAAGGCGGCCAGTTCGAACCCGGCAGCGGTCATGCGCTTCACCGACAAAGGCTACCTCTTGCCTGGCCGGGATGCCGACATCGTGGTGTTCGACAAAAACTTCACCGTGCTTTTGACCCTCGTCCAGGGAGAGGTGAAATACCGGAACCTCTAAGGCTGTTTCAAAAACCCCAGCAAAAAGGGGGAAGTCTCCCCCCTGTCTCCGGCCCTGCGGGCCTCCGCCACCCCCTTCTACGGGGGTTTACCACCCCCGTAACGCCCCCGAATCACGGCGGAAACCTCCCTCCCGTGGGGTTTTCGAACAGGCGGGGCAAAGCCCGCGACCGGATCACAGCGGAGGGTTGCGTCTCGCAGGGTTTTTGAACAGGCTCTAAGGCTGTTTCAAACCCCCCGCAAAAGGGGGAAAATGGAATATTATGGCGGCAGAACGCACAGCGTTCAAAATACGACATTCTCCATTTTCAATTATCCATTGTCCATTCGCGCAACGCGCGCAAAAAAACCGGATGACCGGGAGACCGGCCATCCGGTAAACGGAAAAACGTTTTTTAAGTGCCCGCCCTCCGCAGGAAAGCGGGCACCGCATCATCCGGCGAGGCGAGCCCCGCCGACCGCCCGCACGGATGCGGGCGGGTTTGTTGTTAGTACTTGTAGCCGACGCCTATTTTTACCGTCAAACCATGACCGAGTAATTTTTCTGTATCAGCATCATAATAGGATTTGTCCCAGGTTTTTTCCATGTCTGTCTCCGCCTTGTTTGCAACCCTGAAACCATACAAAGCCTCAAACCGCAGAAAGATTCTCTCGGCAAACGAATAATCCAGCCCGGCGCCGAATTTGAACCAAAACGTGCTGAGATCTTCGGTGCCGCTCGCATTGCTCTTGCCTTTGTATTCCTTTCCGTCTGCTTCTGCGGAAAGAACAACGTCAAGCTCAATGCCCAAAAGGGGAAATATTGAAAGTTTTTGATTGATTGTAAACGGAAACTTCCCCAGCAGACCGATGTTGAAATTCATGTAGGACATATCGTACTCGCTCGATATGCTACCCTCCGTCACTTCGGCTGTTCCGCCACCGCCGTAAAGACCGAACACCAGTTCCGTATACGTCGAGTCAAAGAACACGAAACCGCCGCCGCCGAAATACGGCATTTTTACTTCCCGCGAATACGAAGCCCCATAATATTTTCCCGTGCCTTCGAAACCGCCGCCAAAATCACCGCCGATAAAGCCGCCCACGCCCACGCTGTGGCGGAACGCAGACCGCTCATCCTTTTTGGGCTGCTCCGCTTCCTCCGCGAAAACCGACCCCGCGACCATCGCCGCCAACACCAAAACCATCAAACCTTTACGCGCGAATTCCGTATACCGAATGTCCAACATCCCCACAACCGGGGCCAGTCTCGATCCTTTGCAAACACTACGTCATATTTGCCTCCTTACATCCCCCGTCATTGCGGCCCGCTTCGCCCACCGCAGGTATCATTGCGAGCAAAGCGAAGCAATCCAGAAGGCAACGCGAAGCGTTTGCCCGCGACCTCGTCTGGATTGCTTCGGGCTGCGCCCTCGCAATGACGGCCGTCTTCGCTCCCCCCGTCATTGCGGCCCGCTTCGCCC
>JAISZQ010000061.1 GCA_031269165.1 Spirochaetaceae bacterium | reverse complement strand
TCACGGGTACAATCACTTTGCAGTAAAATCACAGATTTACATGGCATCATTGAAGAGGGGAATGGAATTACTGTCTGCTTTTAACATGGGGGATAATGGCACTTTTGCGTAACATGAGTTGATAAGTTAGATCTCTTTTCTTGCAAGGAAGTTGAATGGCCAGAGGATGTTATAAAGGATCTTGATTTTAGTGAATTTACAGACATTTTTTCTTAAGAGAGCGACCTTTAAAAAGCGCAGTTTTGCAAGGCTTTAGCCTGAAAAACCGCAGGACTTGTGAGACAACCAACCGGGTTGTTGAACAAGTCCAATGAGTATTTATAACAAACTTATGAAACTTGGTATGTAAATATTTATGATTCGAAAATCATCTCCGTGCGCCGTGCTTGGCGGGCCATATAGCAATTTTTTTTCTTGCTATGGGCACCATGAATGGGGAGGATAAAGGAGGCGGATAGACGAAAGTTTTTTGTGTAGGTTAAGGTTTGGCCCCGATTGCGGGGGATGACGGATATGCGGTGCGCGCATAAACAGCGTACAAGCGCGGGACGGGTTCCCTGAGAAAGAACCGCCGCGAAAAAAAAGTGTATACGGCAAGAGTCGTATAGACGATAGTTATGCGACATAAAAACCTGAAATGAGGTACCGCGATAAAGGGCGTTTTCTGGTTTTTATAATCCAAATCGTGTAACGCAGGAGAAATGATAGATGAAAAACCAGTTTTGTGTGTTTTTAGGGTTAATTGTAATGGGTGGTGCGAAACGTGTATGGACCAAAGAAACATACAGAGAAGATGGACTTACAAGCGAAGGAGGGTATTTTGAAAGTGAAGATGTGCGCCGGGCTCATGATTATGCAGACTTAAGGAAACGCTGATTAACGTGAGGCATCCCCCGTTGCGGGGGATGACGGATATTCAGTGTACGGAATTCGCACGTATACAACGTATTAAAAGCCGGCGGGCGCTAAACGCAAAACCGGTCCGCAAAGCGGATGGCAATTTACTGATTTTACCATTAGGAGGGTAATTATGAGAAAGATTTTTGTATGTTCTATTTTAGTGGTTTTCGTTTGTATTCAACAAATATCTTCGCAAGAAGAAGAGGGTGTTGAGGATGATTTGCTGTATGGTCTTATTGTGAATTATTTACAGGCACTTGCGGAAAAAGATATATTAGGGGAAGCGCATGATGGCAAAGAGGCTGACGCTAATATAATTACTGCCGATATGAATTTTATGATCTTGCCGCAAGGCATCATAATTTCTTATCCGGTAATTCCAGAGGCAAAAGATTTAATTGATGCTATTGGAGATCAGACGTATACAAATATATTCGGAACTATGGTGTGGATTGTTTATTTTGATCCCGAAAAAAAGGTTATGGTATTTGAAGACACAGGAAAGTGAGAAATTTAAAATGTTTTTGTAGCCGGGGTTGCATAGGAGTAAAGAGATGAAAAAGATATGCGCGTTGATGGTGCGCATGACGGTGTGTGGCCTCTTCGCGCAAGCCCCGGCGACCGACTTCGACACAAAGGCGAAGGGGTCGTGATTACCAAGTGCAAGGGCACTGTCAACAACTTAAGGATTTTGGTCCGCGAATGGCGCGAATAAGCGCCATTGGCGTTACGAATGATACATACCCATCAGCGCGTATTCGCAACGCCATGTCCGGCGCACATTCGCGGACAAAAAACTAAAAATCTGTGTGATCCGTTGACCACTCTTATATTCCGTCGGCTTAAGTTGTTGACAGGGGAAAGTCTTCCGCTTCCCTGCCCCTGCGACAGGCTTCCCTAACCGAGTTTCGCCAAAACCTCGCGTACCAAGTTGAGAACGGTATTGCTCCACGGGACGGCCTGTGTTTGACGAAGCGTATCTTTTACCCGGGGGGCGTTTGAAGCGCCCAGAGCCGGCACGATCGACCGCATGAGCCGGTCATCAATCGGCTGGGAATTGGCTATGCGCCGGTTTTCGTTGAGCAGTTGCGCGTAATCAAGGAGAATAGTCGTTGACTCAGAGGTGTTCAAGGATCCCAGCGCGAGAATACTGTCGATTTTTTCGTCAAGGGCTCCCTCGCGTAACGAGCGGGTCATTGCCGAATAGGTTTCTTTTGTCCCGTTCGAGCCGTATTTGCGGATCATCTGGAGGGCGAGTCGCCGGAGATTCGCCAATTCCAGAGCGGCGCGCAGGTCGCTGGAATACGACCACCAGCCTTGCAACAGGGATTGGGACGCGATGTCCGCTTTTTGGCCATTGTCAAGCGACGCGCCGTCTACATACAGAAGCGCCTTTTGTTCCAGCAGGTGGGAATACCGGTTCGACAGGATAACGTCGGGTAAAAGGCGGGCGGGGTCTTGTAATAGGGCGGCGACGACGGACCGGGCGGATTGTTTGACAAATTCGTGGTACCAGCTTTCCGAACCGACAAAGGCGGCAAGATAACCCTCCGGCTTGCCGTATTTTTGGAGGGCGGTAAAGCCGCCGATCGCGACCGTTTCATCATTCTCCCTGTTTTTCGTGTCGGCCCTCGCGTTCAGCCGATTTACCACCTGCTCGACGTCGGCGTAATGGGACTCAATTTTCAACTCTCCGAGCGCGACAAGCGCTTCCGCCTGTACGGTCGGGTCGGTAAAAAACTGGTAACAGCGCCAAAGATTGTCCCCGGCCGCTTCGTATCCGGCGGAGACCAGCTCGGCAATGAGGATATGCGCGATACTGTTTGCGCTTGCCCATTCGGTGCTGCCGTATTTGAGGCTACGGTAGATCATTATGAGATCGTCGAATGCTTTGGCGTAAAATTCTACCGCGCCATCGGTATTCGCGGCGACGATGTCTTGCAAGACGACGAATTTACCCTGCCAGGTGGACGATCCGTTGTAAAGCTCTCCGTAGACTTCAATCTCGGCCGATTGAGCAAAAGCCGCAAAAACCTGTAAAATAAGAGTGCCTATTAAAAAAAACCGCTTCATGGTTCTAGTATAACATAGGTTTTTAGACTTGACAAGGTGAAATTTAATGAAAACGGTATCTATTGGCCTGTTTAATGAAAATTTTCGTACCGCCGAAGAAACGCAAGGCGGCGCGGCGGCGCGTGAGGCGGTTCGTGAAACGGTACGCGGGATCATTCGGCATGTCCGGGAAAACGGCGCGGCGGCGTTACGGGAGTACGGCGCCCGGTTTGACCATGCGGAACTCGAAACGTTTGAGGTTGCCGCCCCGGTGGTTCGCGCCGCCTTCGAGCGTTTGCGGCAGGAGGAACCGGCTCTTTGGGGCGCGCTCACGTTCGCGTCGGCAAGTATTCACGCCTTCGCCCGTTTGCAGAAGGAACAGGTTTATTCCATCATTCTCAGCCGGGAAGAATGTATCAGGCCGAATTTTATAAGGCGAAAATACATAAGGCGGGAATACATAAAACGGGAAGACGGCCGGGGAGAGTGGAATGAATGGGAGAAGGCCCGGGGTATGTTTGTTGGTCAGCGGATACTGCCGCTTGACCGGGCCGCCGTGTATGTTCCACGAGGCCGGTATCCGCTCATCTCAACGGTACTGATGGGCGTTGTCCCCGCCGTTGTCGCGGGAGTGCGGGAAATTTGCGTCACCTCGGCGCCGCTTGAAGACGGCTTGCCCGACTATCGTATCATGGCCGCCGCCTATCTGGCGGGGGCGCACCGTGTTTTTGCCATTGGCGGCGCACAGGCCATCGCCGCGTTTGCCCTCGGCGTATCTGCGCCCCGCGTAGATGCGCCCAGCGCGTCTCCGTCCGGCGCGGGCGCAACGAGTGCGGATATGGTGGGCGAGCAAGAAATCGTGCCCCGCGCCGACATCATCGTGGGGCCGGGAAACAAGTATGTCGCGGAGGCCAAGCGTCAGTTGTTTGGCGAAGTGGGCATTGAGGCGGTGGCCGGGCCGACGGACGTGCTGATCATCGCCGACAAAAACGCCGAGCCCGAACTCGTTGCCGCCGACCTTATCGCGCAAGCCGAGCATGACGTTGACGCCCGCGCCCGCGCCCTCGTGCCGGACCGGCAATTTGCCGGGGCCGTCGAAGCCGAGGTGGAGCGGCAATTGGAACTCCTTCCATCGGGTCAATCAAGGGAAACGGCCCGCGCCTCGCTTGATGCGGGAGGGCTTTTGATCGTGTATGAGGTGCGGGAGGAGGCGATTGCCGTTGCGAACAGGATCGCCCCGGAACATCTGGAACTTCACGTCAGAGACCCGGCCCGGTGGATCCCCGCGCTTACCAACTACGGTTCCCTCTTCATTGGAAGCGGCTCGGCCGAAGCCCTCGGCGATTATTCTGCCGGGATCAACCACACCCTGCCGACGATGGGTTCTTCCCGGTTTGTGGGCGGTCTTTCCGTGCGCCATTTCCTCAAGATCGTGACGAGCCTCCGTTGTGAAGACGGCGCGAACACGGCCGATTATCTGGAATCGGCGCGGATTATCGCCGAAGCGGAGGGGCTCTACGGTCATGCCCAAAGCCTCGCGTTGCGGCAATCGGAACGAGCGCGGGAAGCGGGGAAATCAAGGTGGCGGGAGGCGGCACGGGAATAACATGAACCTCCAATCAAGCCGCGACCGCCGGGAACGGTTCAAAAAAGAACTGCTCCGTAAGGGAATACACCTGCTCATCGCGTTTACCCCCGCGCTTGCCGCGATAAACCGGCCGCTTACTATCGCGCTGTTGTGCGCGGGAAGTCTTTTTTATCTGGGCTGCGAACTTTTGAGGCTCAAGGGACGCGCGATCCCGCTCCTCTCGCGGATCACGGCGTTTGCGTCACGGCCGCATGAATCGGGAAAATTCGTCCTCGGCCCGGTAACGCTCGCGGCGGGAACGATACTCGCGCTCGTCATCTTCCCGCTCCTTCCCTCTTTTTCCCCCGTTCCGTCTATGCCGGGGAACAATAACGCCGCAATCCATGCCGCGATCTACGCGCTTGCCTTTGGCGACGGGTTATCCGGCCTTGTCGGGCGGCCTTTCGGGAGGCTCCGGCCACCATTCTTGCGTGGAAAAAGTGTTGAGGGATCGGCGGTCTGCTGTATCACGGTGTTCATAAGTACGTGGGCCGTCACCCAGCGCGTCTCCGCCTCGCTGGGTACCGCGCTGGTTACCACAGTGGTCGAAGCCCTGCCGCTACGAAACATGGACAACATCGTCATTCCCCTCGCGGCAGGGTTCAGCGTCATGCTGTTCGAGGCCGTTGCCCAACTGGTGTAGTCCGGCATTGCAACCTTCCACGGCTCAGAGCCTGTTCAAAAACCCTGCGGGACGCAATCCTCCGCCGTGATTCGGGGGCGTTGCGGGGGTGTCCCCTGCTGAAGGGGGTAGCGGAGGGCGTAGACCGGAGCGAGGGGGAAGGCTTTCCCCTGTCAACAACTTAAGAATTTTGGTCCGCGAATGGCGCGAATAAATACGAATAATACATACCCATCAGCGCGTATTCGCATACATTCGCGTACATTCG
>JAISZQ010000054.1 GCA_031269165.1 Spirochaetaceae bacterium | reverse complement strand
TGCTCAGGGTCCTCAATCTCGACATTGGGTCCGGCTTTGTTAAACTCGAACCCCAAGTCCCTGAATTTTTTCACGAGGTTAGGAACCACCATGTGCTCAACCATATCGCCGAAACGGTGACCCAAATCACCAATCTGTTTGTCGGTCGCCTTCATCCGCTCGGCGAGTTCCCGCTGGGTTTCCCGCAACTCCAGAAACGCGCGGTCGTCTTTTTTCCGTTGCGCTTCAATCGACTTCAGTTGTTTCTCGGCCGATTTCAGTTGTTCCTCGGCCGACTTTCGCTGTTCCTCGGCCAACTTTCGTTGTTCCCCGGCCGACTTTCGTTGTTCCTCGGCCGATTCCTTGCTCTCCCTAATGAGTGCCCGAATCTCGTCAATGACGGCTCTCCAGTCCGGTGCCGCCTGTGCTGTTTCCATAATATGCCTCCTGTGGCAAGTCTGCTCTCTTTAATATAATCAATTTTTGGCCTTGCGGCAAGAGAAATTTATCGCTTATAGGATACCATGCCGGTATGCGGGCGGAACCATCTATCCATTCGCCCCTTCGCGCGCTTCGTGCGAATTGAAAATGGTAAATAGGGAATGGAAAATGAAGGGTCGTCATTGCGAGCGGGCGGCACGTTGCCGAGCGAAGCAATCCAGTGCGAGGGCCTTCCCCAACGAGTATTCCGATACGATTCAAACTGTGGGCAAAGATTGTTCCAAAACGTTGCCTGTCTGCCCTGGCATAGGCAGAAGGGCAGACTTCTCCCAAGTCCTTTGACCGCCGTGGTGGGCCGGAACGCTTGAGACGGTATGTTCACCCTTTTTCGCCGTTAATCGGGGGCAAAGCCCCCGATTAACCGGGCGGGAACGCCGGATTAGGCTGGTTTTTAGGCGAAAAACTCGTTTTCGCCTCCCATACCCCCGTTCTTAGGCTGTCCCAACTCAGCGCGTAGGCCATTGCCTCCGGGATTGGTGTCTTTGCCTCCGCCACAACCGCATCCCAGTCCACCTCTTCCGCCCACTCCGGCGGCTCCCCCGCCAGAATCTCCGACCAGTACCGCTCCCCCCCAAAGATGCGCCTTTCTTCCCGTCCTCACGTTGAACCGGAGGGAGAACGTCTGCTTCAGCCACTGCATAATCTTCGGGAGTTCAAGCCCGTTAGCGGGCTTGATGTAAAACGAAAGCAATGCCTCATCGAGCGTAAGCCCGCGCATCTCGAAACCGAATTTCGCCTTCGTCTCGATAAGGACGCGATAGAATAGCACTACCGCCCACGCCAGCCGGAACAAAGGCTCACCGACATTAATCTCGGTACGAACCTCGTACCAGACGTTTTCCGCTAATTCTCTGGGCCCTTTCATAGACACCCTCCTGTATAATAGACGGGGCTGCTTCAAAACAGAAGTTTCGGAACGGCCTTGTACCCTCTATTAAGGCGTTGAGGTGCCGTTTTGCTTTAATCAAACGCGAAAAAAGTGCGAAAAAGGTAAGGTTTTGAACCATGCGGCACGTAAAGGCCGTATTTGACCTCTATGCTTTACCGGATATTCTCTTTACCCGTTGTTACAATCATGTCGGGATACTAGATTGCTTCGCCAACGGCAACCATGTTGCCGCCGTCTCGCAATGACGACTCTGCCACGCCCCGAGATGTCTCAAATAGAAATGTTACCGAAACTAAGTTTAATTACTGTCGAGATATAGACTTAAAAAACAGTTGTTTATAATCCCCTGAGCCTGTTCCAAAACTCGGTTAGTTTTGACAGGCTCACGCAGTTTCTCAGGCTAAAGCCTTACGAAACTGCACTTTTTAAAGGTTGCTGTTCCAAAACTTGAGGTTTTGGAACAGCCTCCCCTCTATTTTTTAAGCAATACCGTAACTCGTTATCTTATAAGGCATTAGCAGTTCATAAATTTATTGCAATATAACAATTTAGGCCATTTTGGGTAACATTTTCTATTTGAGGCATGACCTGTTTTCGGTAACATTTTTGATGAGGCAACGCGGGCCCTTGACATCACTCGCCGCAACCCGTTACTGTTGCACCTATGGTTCACGATCTTAACCTATCGGCCAAAACGCGGGTGCGGGGGGGCGCGGCATCCCGGCAGGGCGTGTTTGTCGCGCTTTTTGCGGCATTGATCTGCGTGTCAAGTTTTTGGATGGTGCCCTTTATTCCGGGGATTCCCATCGTGTTGAAGAACCTCGTCGTGGTGCTGGCGGGAGTCTTGTTGGGACGCTGGCGCGGGGCGGCGGCGGCGGCGTTATACTTGCTCGCGGGCCTTTTGGGGTTGCCCGTCTTTGCCAACGCGGGCGGATTCGCGGCGTTTCTCTCCCCGTCGGGCGGCTATCTCTATGGCTATGTCGTGGCGGCCCTCGTAGCCGGACTCATCGCGGGCACGCCGTCGATTCGGGACAAGAAACCGTCGTTTTGCTATGGCCTTCGCATCGTTACCGCCTTGCTCGCGGGATTCCTCGTGATCAACGTGTGCGGGGGGTTGTGGCTCGTGATACTGAACGGGAAAAGCGCCGCGCCGCAACCGGCTGTCGGCGTGTTTTTGGGCGGCATCGTCCCGTTCATCCCCGCCGACGGCATCAAGTTCGCGCTTGCCATCCCGATCACCTTCGCGTTGCGCCCCCTCGCGGCCCGCTATATCAATCCCGGTTCATGACCGCCGTCCGCCTCTCGCATATCACGAAGACCTTCCCTATGCTTGACGAGAGCGGAAGCGGGGCGGAAGTGTCTGCGGCAGACGGGCGGGTCGTTGCGGAACCATCAGGCGGGCTCTTCTACGCGTTGCGGGACCTCTCCCTTGCCATTGAGGCGGGCGTTTGTACGGTGATAACCGGCGCGAACGGGTCGGGAAAGAGCCTCCTCATGGCGATAATCGCCGGACTGGAAAACCCCAGCGCGGGCGATCTTGAGCTCGGCGGAAAAGTGGGGCTCGTCTTTCAGGACGCGGACAGCCAAATCTTGGGAGAAACCCCCCGCGAGGATGTCGAGGTCGGCATACCGACGGGCTTCCTTTCGGGAAAAAGCGGCGCGGCGGCGAAAGCGGTCACGGCGGGCATCGTGGAAAAGGCCCTTGCAGACACAGGCCTCCTTGCGCGGGCAGATTTCCCCTCCCGCTTCCTTTCAGGCGGCGAAAAAAGGCGGCTTGCGGTAGCCGGAGTCCTTGCGATGAACGCCGACATCATCATCTTTGACGAGCCCTACGCCAACCTCGATTCAGGCGGCGTCGTCCAGACCAACACGGTGATTCGGGATCTCCTTGCGAAACGTCAAACGGTCGTCATCCTCACCCACGAACTTGAAAAATGCCTCGCCTTCGCGCAAAAACTCGCCGTGTTGGACAAAGGACAACTCGTCTTTGACGGGACGCCGGAGGAGGGCCTTCGTCTGCCGCTCGAACAATGGGGCATTCGCCACCCGATCCGCGCCTATGCGGGACTTTCCGACCTGCTCTGGCGGTGAAAGGGGGAAGGCGGCCATGAACGGGCGGGAAACCATCTTCCGTTACAAGAGAGGCCGGAGCGTCTGCCACCGCCTTCCCGCGCCGGTAAAGTTTGCGCTGATGCTGTGCGCCGCGCTTATCGTCATGTTCCTCCCCTTGGCCGCCGTGTGCTCGGGGATCGCGCTTATGGCGGTCTTCGCCTGCGCCTGTGGGTTTACGCCCAAAGAGCAAGGGGCCGACATAAGACCCGCGTTGTACTATGCGGCCTTTCTCTTCATGCTCAACAGCGCCGCCAACCTCTTCGCCCTGTTCGCGTCCGACGCCACCGTTGCGCGCGTCCCCGCAAACATCGCCGACATCGTTGTCCCCAACGCCGAATACATCCTCTATGCCGCCCGCCTTGTGCTCGTGATGCAACTCTCCGCCCTGCTTTTCCGCACGACAACCTCAATCGAAATCAAAAAGACCCTCTGCGCGGCGGAAATCCGCGTCCGCGCTCTTATCCGAAAATGCCCCTTCGCAAAAAACCTCTCTCCCGACGTGCGATGGGGAAAAAGCGCGGCCCTTATGATCAGCTTCATCCCCGCCCTCTTCGAACTCTGGGAAAGGCTCAATCGCGCATACCGTGCCCGAAGCGGCGGCCGCAACCGGGGCGGACCCGTAGGCAGCCTTAAGAAATACCGCATCCTCCTTGTCGCGCTCATCGCGTTATCGTTCCACCACGCCTCGCAAAAAGCCCAAGCCCTCGCCGCACGGGAAGCATCCGCCCTGCGGGAAATGGATAAAAGGAAATGACGTTGCCCTTGTAACAGGTAGCCGTTATTGGCAAATCGGTTCCGTTCGTTTATAATGGAAGATATATGAAATTTACGCATGGTTACTGGCTGGTGAAGGAAGGCGTCGAGGCGTACTACGCGGCGCACGGGTACAAGGCGGAACAGGATGGCAACGGGCTCGTCGTTTACGCGCCGTGCAGACCGATACGGAATCGGGGGGACACGCTCAACTGCCCCGTGCTGACGGTTCGTTACTCAAGCCCGATGCAGAACGTGATTCGGGTACGGATTGCCCATTTTGAGGGGGAATCCGGCGAGAAACTGCGTTTTGCGCTTTGCCCGGACGCGACCCTTCCGAAGGACGCGGCGGCACTATCCTTGTCGCCTGAAGAGGCCGTGTTGCAAAGCGGCGATCTCTCCGTTCACGTCGCGCTCGGCGACAGTTGGAACGTGCGGTTTTGCGCGAAGGGCACGGTTCTGACCCGGTGCGAGGCAAAATCGACGGGCTATATGGTCAGTCGGCGTGACGGCCATTTTCGGGACGACCCCTTCCTCGCATTCCCCGACGACGATGCGGGCCCCCGGTCAGGCGGTTATGTCAAGGAAGAGTTGACCCTCGGCGTGGGCGAGTTTGTCTACGGCTTGGGCGAACGGTTCGGGCCTTTCATCAAGAACGGGCAAAGCGTGGACCTCTGGAACGCGGACGGCGGCACGGCCAGCGATCAGGCGTACAAGAACATCCCCTTCTATCTGACCAACAAGGGCTACGGCGTTTTTGTCAACGAGACGGGCAAGACGCAGTTCGAGATCGGGAGCGAAAAGACATCCCGCGCCGGTTTCAGCGTCGCCGGGGAATCGCTTGAATACTTTGTGATATACGGGCCTTCTCCCAAACAGATCCTCGAAACCTATACCGCCCTCACCGGGCGGCCGCCCGTACTCGAAGACGAGACGTTCGGCCTCTGGCTGTCCACGAGTTTTACCACTTCTTACGACGAAAAAACCGTGACGGACTTCATCGACGGGATGCTTGACCGGGGCATTCCGCTCAAGACCTTCCACTTCGACTGCTTCTGGATGGAGGCTTTCCACTGGTGCGATTTCTGCTGGGACAAGGAGACCTTTCCCGACCCGGCGGGTATGTTGCGGCGCATCAAGGCGAAGGGGCTCAAAGTGTCCGTGTGGATCAATCCCTATGTTGCCCAGCAGTCGCGGCTCTTTGAAGAGGGGAAACGGCGCGGGTTTTTCCTCAAAAAGCGGGACGGCTCGGTGTATCAAACCGACCTCTGGCAGGCGGGGCTTGCGATTGTTGACGTTACCAACCCCGGCGCGCGCGCGTGGTACACGGAAAAGATCGGCGCAATCCTCGATATGGGCGTTGATTACCTCAAAACCGACTTTGGCGAGCGCATTCCCCTCGACGCCGTGTATTTTTCGGGCGCGGACCCGCTTCTCATGCACAACTACTACACCTACCTCTACAACAAGACGGTGTTTGCATTTCTCGAAGAGAAAAAGGGCAAAGGCAAGGCGTGCCTTTTCGCCCGTTCCGCGACAGCCGGATCGCAACAGTTTCCCGTACACTGGGGCGGCGACTGCGAATCCACGTTTGAGGCGATGGCCGAGACCTTGCGCGGCGGCCTCTCGCTTGCGCTCTCCGGCTTCGGCTACTGGAGCCACGACATCGGCGGCTTCGAGGGCAACCCCGACCCGGCCCTGTTCAAACGATGGCTCCAGTTCGGCCTTCTCTCGTCCCATTCGCGTCTGCACGGCAGCAATTCCTATCGCGTCCCGTGGAACATCGACGAAGAATCGGTCGAAGTCTGCAAGACATTCGCCCGCCTTAAGCAATCCCTCCTTCCCTACCTCAAAACGCTTGCGCGGGAGGCGCACGACAAGGGCGTCCCGGTCATGCGCCCGATGCTGCTCGAATTCCCCGACGATCCCGTATGCGCCTACCTTGACCGCCAGTATATGCTGGGGCCGGACCTGCTCGTCGCGCCGGTATTCAATGCGGAAGGTACGGTCGAGTACTATCTTCCGCCGGGCAACTGGACGCATCTCCTTGACGGGCGCGTTGCGTCAGGCGGCACCTGGATGAAGGAGACCTACGGGTTCCAGTCGCTTCCGGTGTGGAAGAGGTCGCAAAGCCGCCTCTCTTCAGGGCGGGTCGAAGGAAAGCCCCTTTAGGGCAAAGGAGTTTACGATGTTTGAGCTTCCGTCATTGGACAAGGAAATAATCTCGGTCGGGTTGCAATACGGCCTTTTGATTCGCGTGGGGATTGCGGTCGGTATTCTCGTCGTTCAGGTTATCGTCATTAAACTGCTCTGGAAACTGTTCGGTGCGTTTAGCAAAAAAATCGCCGTTTTTGTCCAGAATAAAATCAAACCGTTCAAAATAAAAAACGTCCAATTGCTCGACAAGAATCATTTGCGGACATTTTTTAATTTTTTGCTGTGGCTGATAAAATGGATTGTTACCATCGCGTTGCTGGTGTTCACGATTCCGATCATCTTAAGCCTGTTTGAGCCGACGCGCGGTCTTGCGACGACGCTTTTCGGGTATATCCTCTCGCCGTTGAAAAACTTTTTTATCGCGGTGCTGAAATACATTCCGAATATGATTTCGATTGTCGTGATTATCCTTATCTCGCGGTACAGTCTGCGCTTGTTGAAATTTTTCGCACGGCAGATCACGACGGAGCGACTCAAACTCCACGGATTCTATCCCGATTGGGCCAATACGACATTTAATATTCTCAGAATTCTGGTGTATGCGTTTACCGTGGCGATGGTATTTCCGTTGCTTCCCGGTTCGGACAGCCAGGCGTTTCAGGGGATTTCGCTGCTTGTCGGTCTGTTGTTTTCGCTTGGGTCGAGTTCCGCCATCGGGAATGTTGTCGCCGGGATTGTGATTACGTATATGCGGCCGTTCAAGGTGGGTGACCGTATCAAGATAAACGACATCACCGGCTTTGTTGTTGAAAAGGCGCCGATGACGACGCGGATTCGCACCCACAAGAATGAATTCGTAACGTTTCCGAATTTGACCGTGTTGAACGCGAGTGTTACGAATTACAATTCTTCCACGGAACAGGGACAACCGGGGCTCATCCTGCATGCGGACGTTACGTTTGGCTATGATACACCTTGCGAAACGATTGAGCGGCTGCTCTTGACGGCTGCGGACAAAACGGAGCATCTTGAAAAAAGTCCCAAGCCTTTTATGCAGATAAAGTCGCTGAACGATTTTTATTGCGTGTATGAGATAAACGCCTACACGAAAGCCGTTCAGTCGATGATGACAATATATTCGGATTTGTACCGGAATATTCAGGCGGAATTTGACGCAGAGGGCTTGGATTTGACCGCGCCTTACTACTACAATATCGTAAATCAGGAAAAGAAACCGGTTAACGGGGAGGGGGAAAAGAATGGCCATTGAAGATACGAAAGACGAAAACACGGGGGACGAAGCCAAAACCCCGCCGGGACTCACGCTTTTGCAGAATAGAAAAATGACACCTGCGTTACGCATGATAGATGCTTGATAGAACGAGGCTATTTCAAACCCCCAGGGGAGTGGGGGAACGAGTCCCCGGGAGCCTACGGTCCCTTGACGGGGGCGTTACGGGGGCTCCCTACAGCCCTCAGCGTCCTGCTTCGGACTTCCGGGCCGGGGCGTACTCGGTAATGCGTCCGTCCGTGGACGCTTGGGGTACGCCCACAAAACCATGCACCGCATGGTTTTGTCCC
>JAISZQ010000377.1 GCA_031269165.1 Spirochaetaceae bacterium | reverse complement strand
TTAAGCGAAAAGAAAAGAAAGGTCCGCGGATTTTCGCGGATTAACACGGATCGAGCGGGGTATAATCCGTGAAAATCCGCGTCAATCCGCGGACAAAATTCTTAAGTTGTTGACAGTGGAAGACTTTCCCCCTTTCGCTGGGTTTTGGAACAACCTCCGTTAAAAATTTTTCTTGACGATACAAAAGTTTAGCGTTATACTTAACTTTATTATGGCAAATGTTTTGGAGGCACAACGCGCATGGTGGAACTCACGGTAAACGGCGTTTTGGTGAAGGGCAACGAGAGCAAGAAACTCATCGACTTTCTGCGGGAGGATTTGCGGCTCACGGCGACGAAGAACGGTTGCGGGTCGGGGGCGTGCGGGGCGTGTACCGTGCTGATTGACGGGAAGGCGAGCCGCGCTTGTATTCCGACGCTGGCAAAGACGGCGGGGAAGTCGGTCGTGACGCTTGAGGGCTTGAGCGAGCGGGAAAAGGCGGTCTATGCCTACGCTTTTGCCGAGGCGGGGGCGGTGCAGTGCGGGTTCTGCATACCGGGCATGGTGATGAGCGCGAAGGCGTTGCTGGACGTGAACAACGCCCCGGATGACGGCGAGATACGGAAGGCGATCCGCTCGAACATCTGCCGCTGTACGGGCTATATCAAGATAAAGGACGCGATTCGTCTTGCGGCGGAACTCTTCCGCGACAACGCGCCTGTGCCGGAACGCCGATTTACCGGGCGGCTGGGCGAGACCTTCCATCGGGTTGACGCGGCGGCGAAAACGCTGGGGACGGGCATCTATGCGGACGACATCTCTAAGGAAGGAATGTTGTACGCGTCGGCACTCAGGGCGGCCCACCCCCGGGCGCGTATTCTCAAGATTGATCCGGGCGAGGCGCTTGCCCACCCCGACTGCGCGGCGGTGTTTACCGCGAAGGATGTCCCCGGCAACAATAAAATCGGCCACCTTGAGTTCATCTCGGACTACGACGTGATGATTCGGGAAGGGGATATTACGCGGTTCATCGGAGACGCGGTGGCCCTCGTCGTGGCGCGGAAGAAGGAGACCCTTGACGCGATTAAGGCCCTCGTCAAGGTTGATTACGAGGTGCTCGAGCCGATCACGTCTCCTCTGGCGGCGATGGCCGACGACGCGCCGATCATTCATGTCAAGGACGCATCCCCCAAGGCTGCTCCCGCCAATGATCCGCACGCCCCTCCTTCAGACCCGCACGGCGGTGTCAGCCCTCGTGCCGCCGGGCCCGCCATACCGAACGTGCTCTCCCACGAACACCTCGTGCGCGGGGACGCGGAGGCGGTGCTTGCCGCGTCGAAGTTTGTCGTTACACGGCATTACTCGGTGCCGTTTACCGAACACGCCTTCATGGAACCGGAATGCGCGGTCGCCGAGCCGGAAGGGGACGGGGTCGCGCTCTACACGGGGGGACAGAGCATCTACGACGAACAACGGGAGTGCGCCCGAATGCTCGGCCTTGAGCGGGACAAGGTGCACGTGATTGGGCAACTGGTCGGCGGCGGTTTCGGCGGCAAGGAGGACATGAGCGTCCAGCATCACGCGGCACTCGCGGCGTATTTGTTGCAGAAACCCGTGAAGGTGCTGCTCACGCGGCAGGAGAGCATCAACCTGCACCCCAAGCGTCACGCGATGGAGATAGACCTCACCACGGGCTGTGATGAAAACGGGATATTGACCGCGATGAAGGCGGCAATCGTCTCGGACACGGGCGCTTACGCTTCGCTGGGCGGGCCGGTTCTCCAGCGGGCGTGCACCCATGCGGCGGGGCCCTACAATTATCAGGTGATCGACATCGACGGGAAGGCCGTTTACACCAACAACCCGCCCGGCGGCGCGTTCCGGGGCTTCGGCGTGTGTCAGAGCAATTTTGCCGTGGAAAGCAATTTGAACCTGCTCGCCGAGATGGTCGGGATAAGCCCGTGGGAAATCCGCTACCGGAACGCCATCCGCCCCGGCCAATCCCTTCCCAACGGCCAGATCGCCGGAGACGACACGGAACTGGAAGCGTGCCTACTCAAACTGAAAGAGCCCTACGAGGCGGCGGTGGCAGCGGGCAAGGCGGTGGGTATCGCGGCGGCTCTCAAGAACGCGGGGGTCGGCGTGGGCATTCCCGACACAGGCCGATGCATCCTCTCGGTGGAAGGGGGCGTCATCCACATCCGTTCCAGCGCGGCGTGTATCGGCCAGGGCTTTGCCACGGTAACGACACAGATCGTCTGCGAGACGGTGGGCGTTACGCCGGAACAGACCCTGCCTGAACCGCCCGACACGCGGCGCACCCCTAATTCCGGCACAACGACTGCGTCCCGCCAAACGGTGGTGTCAGGCGAGGCGGTGAGGCGGGCGGCGGAAAAACTGAAGACGGCCCTTGACGCGGCAGGCGGCAACCTTGCCTCGCTTGAGGGCGAAGAGTTTTATGGGGAGTTCACCACCGTTACCGACCCGATGGGCAGCGACAAACCCAACCCGGTGAGTCACGTCGCCTACGGGTACGCCGCGACACTCGCGTTGCTTGACGCGGAGGGCAAGGTGGAGCGTGTCATCGCCGCATACGATCTGGGCACGGTGGTCAACCCCAAGTCGGCGGAGGGCCAGATCGAGGGCGGCCTCCTCATGGGCATGGGCTATGCGCTCACCGAAGACTTTCCACTTGAGGGCGGCATCCCCAAGGTAAAGTACGGGACGCTGGGCCTCCTTCGCGCCACGGACGCGCCGGAAATGGAGGTCTACCTCGTGAACCCCAGCAAACGCGGCGGCCTCTCCTACGGCACAAAAGGCGTTGGCGAACTCGCCACCATTCCCGTCTGCCCGGCCATCGGCGGCGCGTACTATGTGCGGGACGGCGTATTGCGGGACAAACTCCCGATGGCGAACACGGCGTACCGGAAATAGGGGAGGCCGTTCCCCCTGCGGGGAATGGAAAATGGTAAATGGAGAATGAAAGAAGCGTAACGCGCGCCCACGCCCGTCATTGCGAGTCCGCCGCTCGTTAGAGCGGGCGAAGCAATCCAGTGTGAGGGACTTCTTTGTCTAGATTGCTTCGTCGCTCCGCTTCTCGCAATGACGACCTCGCCACGCCTGTCAGTGCGAGCCATCTGTCATTGCGAGCCCGCCACTCGTTAGAGTGGGCGAAGCAATCCAGTGTGAGGGGCTTCTTTGTCTTGATTGCTCACGGAATGCGGGCCGTATTTACGGCGTCCTCTGCGGTTCTTGTGTTTCCAATCCCCGTACTTTTGCGACAAATGCTTTGATGTCCTTTGCGTACTGAACAGCCGTCTTAACGTCATCTATCGTTATCTGTAATTCGTTGGGATAACGCGGCAGGACTCCGTATTCGGTGAGGCGGCTGGTTTTGGGCAACAGTATCGAGCCGCCGATCGTACATTATCGTCGGCAAGGGCAAACCATTGCCTTAACTCTTCCTGTTTATCCATACAGTTTTATTCCTCTTTGGACAACATCCTTTTCTATGGTGGCGAAACCAGTTGTGCGGGCGAGGAATGTGCTTTTCTTGTGTCCCAGAAGGTCAAGCGGCGTCCGTTGAGCCGGGGCCATTGCCACTCTCGCGGTTACCAGCGCGTCAATTTCCCGCATTTTCATATCGTCCTTGAATACTACATACAAATCGAGGTCGGAGTCATCGCGCGGCGTTCCATAGGCATAGGAACCAAAAAGATATACCTGCTCAACCGGCAGGGTTTCCACCATAATGTTCACCAGTGCGTCAAGTTCCCGCTTAATTGCCGCCTGTTTGCCGGTCTCTGTCGGAAGCATAGCGGCATTATAGTGAATGTGCGAGAAATGCGCTAGCCCCTGTGCGAGCGGGCAACCTGTCATTGCGAGCGGAGCGAAGCAATCCAGAGCGGGCACCCCGGATTACTTCGTACCTCGCAAGGACGATAGAAATGAGCCGTCCAGAGCCGGGGAAGTGAGTTTTTCCTGCGATTTTACTTCCCTTCCTTAATCTTCGGCGACAGAGCAAAAAGATAGGCTACCAGGGCTGCCACAACCAGAATGGCTCCCCATTGTGCGCCCACCACATCGGAAGCAACGCCCATCAATAGCGGGAACACCGCTCCTCCGGCAATACCCATGATCATCAGCCCCGATACTTCGTTGTCGCGCTCGGGCAGCGACTGCAAGGCTCTTGAAAAAACCATAGGGAAGATATTGGAATTACCGAAGCCGACCAATGCAATGGCAAGGTACAAAACGATGGTATGAGAAAAAAAGAACAGGCCAAGCACCGATAAGACCATACAGATAAGGCTCACAATAAAAAACTTATGCATTTGTATGCGGGCCAGAATGAAGGTTCCCGAAAAACAGCCGAACACGCGGAACAGGAAATAGACGCTCGTTGCCACTCCGGCATCTACCAGCGTCATCCCGGTACGCTCCATCAGGATTTTCGGAGCGGTGGCGTTGATGCCTACGTCGATGCCCACATGAGCCATAATCCCGAGGAAGAACAGCCAGACAGAGCCTTTACCCAAAAGCCGGAAACAATCGGAGAATGAAGACCTGGATTCGTAAGGCTTTTCCCGGATTTTTGTCACACCCAGAAAGACCAGAGCCAGAACCGTCATCGCGGCATAAACGGGGTAAAAAAGCTTCCAGTTACCGAATTGCAATGCCGTCCAGCCGGCCAGTAAAGGCGCAGCAAAAGAAGCGATTGCCTTTACAAATTGTCCGAACGTGAGCATACTCGCAAAACGATTCCCGGATACAATATCCGCTATTAAGGGATTAAGAGAAACCTGCATCAGGGTATTGCCGATTCCCAGAAGCGAGAACGAAAGCAACATCACCGGGTAATTATAACTGCAAACCGGCAACAGCAATGCCGATACAGTCACAACCAAACTCAGCAGAACGGTGTTCCTCCGCCCGATCCTGTTCATCAGCAATCCGGTAGGAACGGAAAAAATAAAGAACCAGAAGAAGACCATCGACGGAAACAGGTTCGCCATCGTGTCGGATAAACCGAAATCTTCTTTTACATAATTGGAGGCAATACCTACCAAATCCACCGCACCCATAGCGAAAAACGCCAGCATCACGGGGATAAACTGAAATAAACTGCTCTTTGTTTTCACATTAATTATTTATATTATTCGATGGATAAGAGAATAAAAACTCAATCCGTTGTTTATACTATTCCCAATTTTTAGTTCTATCTGACCTTAATATCTGTCATAATTCTAATTATTAGAATATTACACTACCCGGAATCGCCATAAACGGCCTTGTAAAGATACCTATTTTCTCATTACAAAACACTATGTCGCTGGGGTGCAATTCAAATTGTCGCATCGTCATTACGGGCCGTCATTGCGAATCCGGAGGGTGAAGCAATCCAGACCGGGCACACCCTGGATTGCTTCGTACCTCGCAATGACGACGGAAATCCATTGAATCTGCGACAATTTGAATTGAAAACCGACGTAGTCAAATGCAC
>JAISZQ010000344.1 GCA_031269165.1 Spirochaetaceae bacterium | reverse complement strand
AACGTGCGGACGGGAAGGAAGGCGCATCTTTGGGGGGAGCGGTACTGGTCGGAGATTCTGGCGGGGGAGCCGCCGCCTGAAGCGGAAGAGGTTGACTGGGATGCGGTTGTGGCGGAGGCGGACAAGCCGGTACCGACGATAATGGACTACGCGCTGAGTTGGGACAGCCTAAGAACGGGGGTATGGGAGGCGAAAACGAGTTTTTCGCCTAAAAACCAGCCTAATCCGGCGTTCCCACCCGGTTAATCGGGGGCAAAGCCCCCGATTAACGGCGAAAAAGGGTGAATATACCGCCTCAAGCGTTCCGGCCCAACACGGCGGCCAAAGACCTCGGGAGAAGTCTGCCCTTCTGCCTATACCACGGCAGACAGGCAACGTTTTGAAACAATCTTTACCCGCAGTTTGAATCGTGTCGGGATACGAGTCCGCCCGAAACTCCAGAAGCAAAGCGCCGCAACACCCCCGGCACTTTGGTGTTTGGTATTACAAAGGAGAATCACTATAGCGTACAAGTCCTGCGGTTTTTGGGCTTAAAAGCCCTAAACTAAAGCCTTCCGAAACCGCGTTTTTAGGGGAAGTTGTTGAGAAACTTGAGGTTTCTCAACAACGCTATTATGGACAAACTGCCTTAAAACCCCCATTTTTGTAGCCTTGAGGCGAAAAAACGCAGTGTCTGACCGCAAAGTAACCGAACGCCCTGCCCGGACTCTACGTACGTTTATCCTGCGCGACTACAGCGCGATCCCGGAAGCCGTGCGGAGACGAGCCATCGTTTGGGACGAGACGGCGCGGGCTTTTGCGGCGCCCTCTTTCAGAATCTTCTCCAGTGCCGGGATGTCCGCCATGATGGCGTTGTAGCGTTCACGGAGGGGGCTGAGCTCGCGGTTCGCAGCGCGAAAAAGTTCCTCCTTCGCCTCGCCCCAGCCCATCCCCCCAGCCCGGTACCGTGCGGCAAGCGCGGCCCGTTCTTCCGGCGTGGCAAACAGCGTGTACAACAGAAAAATTTGCGATTCGTCCGGGTTTTTCGGCTCGTCAATCCCCTGCGAGTTGGTAACAACCTTCATGCAGAGCTTCCGCAACTCCTTCTCCGTGCAGAAAAGCGGAATCACGTTGCCATAACTCTTGCTCATCTTGCGGCCGTCAAGCCCCGGCACGACGGCGACATTCTCCCGCACGGAGGCTTGCGGCACTTTCAGCAGTTCTCGCTTGTAGTTGAAGTTCAGCGCCCCGGCAATGTCCGCAGCCATCTCCACGTGCTGGGTCTGATCCTGCCCGACCGGAACAATGTCGGTATCGAACAGCAGAATGTCTGCGGCCATCAGCACCGGATAGGTAAAAAGCCCCATGTTGATCCCCGCGTCCGGGTCGGCCCCCTTCTCCCCGTTTGCCTGTACGACCGCCTTGTATGCGTGGGCGCGGTTCAAAAGCCCCTTCGACGCGAAGCACATCAGCATCGTGGCAAGCTCAAAAGTTTCAGGCACGTCGCTCTGCCGATAAAAAATGACCCGCTCTGGATCGAGTCCCGCCGCAAGCCAGCCCGCCGCAACCTCCCTGATCCGCGTGTTGAGTTCCGCCCCGTCCTTCATCGTGTTCAAAGCGTGATAGTCGGCGATAAAATAGCGGGCGTCGTAATCCGCCGCCAGCTCCAGCGCGGGCTTGATGGCCCCGAAATAATTCCCGATGTGCAGTATCCCCGTCGGCTTAATGCCGGTCAGCGCGATTTTTCCCATGTCCCCACTATAGCAGAGCCGCCCCCGCCTCGTCAATCGGCCTTTACCACACGGAATCACCCACTTGGCAATAGGGGGCGGGCGACCGCTGTCAACAACGTAAGAATTTTTGCCCGCGAATGGGCGCGAATAAGCACCTGTTTAGCAACCGAGATGCCTCAAATAGAAATGTTACCGAAGCTAAGTCTAATTACTGTCAAGACATAGACTTAAAAACAAGTCGTTTATAATCCCCTCTATTTTTTAAGCAATACCGTAACTCGTTATCTTATAAGGCATTAGCAGTTCATAAATCTATTGCAATATAACAACTTAGGCCATTTTGGGTAACATTTTCTATTTGAGGCATGACCTGTTTTCGGTAACATTTTTCATGAGGCAACGCGGCAACTTTACAAAAATCCGAACCGGATATATAATGAAAAAAGCCAACAGGGAGGAGAAAGAGTATGAGGGGAATTTATCCAAGCGACGTCACGCGGGAGCAGTTTTCGGTGATAGAACACCTGCTAAAGTCAGCCCGGAAGGTGACGCGTCCGCGAAAGGACGACGTGCATGACATTTTTTGCGCGATTTTGTATGTTCTGAAGGAAGAATGTACATGGCGCGGGTTGCCGCACGATTTTCCCAAGTGGAACCTTGTGTACTATCATTACCAGATATGGAGCGCGGAGGGAGCAAACGCCGGGCCCTCGGTATAAGACCTAAGCGTTGCGGGAACCGGTTGATCTCCAGCGCGTGAGCGATGGGCGGGACGAGAAGAGGGCGATGGGGAAGCGTGGATTCCAAGAGCATAAGAAACACGGATACCGCCGGTGAAAAGGGGTATGACGCGGGGAAAAAAATATCGGGAGTGAAACCGCGTCTTGCGGTTGACACCGGC
>JAISZQ010000274.1 GCA_031269165.1 Spirochaetaceae bacterium | reverse complement strand
CAGAACCGCGTTAAGAAAGGAGATGAGCTGGGGCTCGCTGCCCTTTTCACCGAAACTTTTTTGGAAGGCAAAATCGTTGAGGACGCGGAGACGCTTCGGTTTGGTTTTCATAGGGATAGTATAGCACGGATTGGCGAAAAACAACAGGGAATAATGTGTCGCGTGAACCACAACGGGATCGCGGTAAACCGGATCCGCATGAATCACCGATGACACCATAGAGGGCGATGCAGCCTCATTTGTATTTGAGCCTGTTCCAAAACCAAACATAAGGGGGAAGTCTCCCCCTCGCTCCAGCCGCCTACGCCGTCTTCCGCTACCCCCTCTACGGGGGTCAGACCCCCGTAACGCCCCCGAATCACAGCGGAAACTTGTATCCTGCGGAGTTTTGGAACAACCTCTCGTTATTGTAATATGAGGCTGTTCCAAAACCGTGCACGGTTAGCGCACAGTCAATCAGTTTTGGAACAGGCTCATTTATCAACGGTTTTCTGTGATTAAGGTTTCCTCGCGCCCCGCGTTAAAGAGATGCTCGCCCAGCGTCCAGTTATCCCCCGCGCCCATAGTAACGAACAAATCGCCGGGTTTCAATAACGAGCGGACAAACGGTGCCGCCTCTTCATGCTCATGGACATAGAACACCCCGTCTTTTTTGAGTGCCCTCGTCTTTTCAAAAAGCGTCTCGCCGTTGACCCCGCCTGAGTATTGTTCGCGGGCCGAAGCGTAGATCTTGTGGAGGATAACCACGTCGGCCTTTTCAAACGATGCGGCAAACTCGTCGAGCAGGGCGGCGGTGCGGGTATAGGTATGGGACATGAAACTAACGACAAGACGGCGGCGCGGAAAAAATTCTTTGAGCCCGGCAATCGTCGCCGCGATCGCTGTGGGGTGGTGGGCGTAGTCATCCATGAAAAGAACCCCGTCCCGCTCGCCCAGTATCTCTGCCCGGCGCTTGCTCCCGTGAAACCCGTCCAGTCCCTCTTTGATACGGCGCAACGTCTCCCCGTCCGCGAGAACGCCCGACGACAAGGCGTTAGCCGGCGTTTCGGTTAACGTTTCGATTAACGCGAGGGCCGCCGCCGCGTTCAGCGCGTTGTGCTTTCCCGGCACGCTGAGCGTGAACGATCCCGCGCACGCCTCCACATCAAAATACGCCTTCTCCGCTTCCACCCGGTAACGGCTCACCCGGTATTTCCCCTCGGCGCTAAACCCGTAGGGAACAAAGCGGATGCCACGCTGTTCTTTTTTGACGAGTTCCACAACCTCGCGCGCCCCTTGGTCATCGGCACAGTAGACGAGATGCCCGCCTTCCGGCAACAGCAGCGCGTATTCGACAAACGCGTCACGGATCGACTCGTAGGTGGGAAAATAATCCTGATGATCGCTCTCGACCGCCGTGATAACGATGTGTTTCGGGCGGAACGAGAGAAAATGCCGCCGGTATTCGCAGGTTTCCGCGATGAAGTACTTGTCGCCGTTGTTCAAGGTGGAACGCCCCCCAAACGAGGAGACCGCGCTCCCCGCCAGCACCTGAGCCGGAAGCCCGGCGGCACGGACAAGCGCCCCCGCGAGAGCCGTCGTCGTCGTCTTGCCGTGAACCCCGGCGATCCCCGCCGACTCAAACCGCGCCGACCACGCGCCCAGCGCGTCCGTATACTTCATCACCTGAAGCCCGCGCCGCACGACCTCGGCCATCTCGCAATTCGTCTCAGGCGCATACGCGGCGGAATGGATTACCACATCCGCATCGGCGGGGATGTGTTCCGGCGCAAAAGACTCGTGATAGGGAATCCCCAGCGACCGGAGCACCGCGTCGGTATAGAACACGTCAGCCGTATCCGAACCCGACAACCGCATCCCCGCCGCATGAAGCAACTCGGCCAGCGCGGAAACCCCCGTTCCCTTAATGCCGACACAGTAAACCCTGGAACCCTTTTCAAACAGAGCCATGTGTATATAATAGAAGAAATTTGACGACGTGCATAGTGAATAACGGGCTCGGGCAACATCGTTTGAGGCTGTTCCAAAAACTGAAGTTTTGGAACAGCCTCATTTACTTTGATAATGAATCGACGGATGCACACCTCTTGGAACGGGTGCCGTTTTGAGAACCCGCCGCGCCCTCATATCACAACACGCCCTATCGCCTCTACGACAGACGGTCGGCAAGCGCGCGGACCAACACCGGCAAGCCGTACAGCCGGATGAAGCCCTTCGCGTCCGCATGGTTGTAGAGGTCGCCGGTGGTGAAGCTGGCGATGCTCGCGTTGTAGAGCGACTGGGGCGATGACGCGCCGGCGGACGTAATCGAACCTTTGTAGAGTTTCACCTTCACCGTGCCGGACACCCGTTCCTGGGTCGCGTCCACAAAGGCACAGAGGGCCTCGCGGAGCGGGGTGAACCAGAGACCGCCGTAGATGACCTCGCCCAGTTTGTCGCGGACGGTCTGTTTGAAGGCGTAGGTTTGGCGGTCGAGGCAGAGGTGTTCCAACTCGGCGTGGGCGTAGTAGAGGATCGAGCCGCCGGGCGTTTCGTAGACCCCCCGGCTCTTCATGCCGACAACGCGGTTTTCCACAAGGTCGGTGATGCCGACCCCGTGCGCCCCGCCAATCCGGTTGAGTTCCTTGATGAGGCTCACGCCGTCGAGGGTTTTGCCGTTGACCGCGACCGGGAGGCCCTTCTCAAAGCCGATCTCGACGATTTCCGGCGTGTCAGGCGCTTTTTCAGGCGGCACCGACATCTTGAGCATATGTTCCAAGTTCGGCGCGTTAGCCGGGTCCTCCAATTCGAGCCCCTCGTGGGAGATGTGCCAGAGATTGTCGTCACGGGAATACGAGTCGTCCTTCTTCATCGGCACGGGGATGCCGCGCTTTTCAAGGTAGGCGATCTCCTCCTCGCGGCTCTTCAACTCCCACGTCCGCCAGGGAGCGATGATCTCGATGTCCGGCGCGAAGGCCATGATCCCCAGATCAAAGCGCACCTGATCGTTTCCCTTGCCCGTCGCGCCGTGAGCGATCGCCTCGGCCCCTTCCTGCCGCGCATAATCGACCAGCACCTTTGCGATGAGCGGACGCGCCGTCGACGTGCCCAAAAGATACTTGTCCTCGTACAACGCCCCCGCCTTCAACGCCGGCCAGATGTACTCCTCGACATAGGTCTTCTTCACGTCCGCGACAAAGCACTTTGCCGCCCCGGTATCCAGCGCCCGCTTGGTGATCGCCTCCCAATCCGCTTCCTGTCCCACGTCGACACAGACCGCGATCGTCTCGAAGCCGCCGTTTTCCTTGAGCCACGGGATAATCACCGTCGTATCGAGCCCGCCCGAATACGCCAGCACTACTTTCTTCTTCACATACTACTCCTCTCATAGATCGCTGTTTCTGTTTTCAGCAAACTATGTTCTCTCTGTAACGCGCATTATAGCACAATCTGCGGACTATGTTTATATTCGGTAGTTAGCGGGCGAGCCAGCCGCCGTCAACCGCGAGGGTATAGCCGTTGATGTACTGCGCCGCGGGTGAGGCGAGGAAGACGGCGGCCCCGGCTACGTCCTGCGGCGTACCCCAGCGACCCGCCGGAATGCGCTCCAGTATCGCCGCGCTACGATCCTTGTCCGCCCGCAGGGCCTCGGTGTTGTCCGTTGCCATGTAGCCGGGCGCGATCGCGTTGACGTTGATGCCGTGTTTGGCCCATTCGTTGGCCAAGAGCATCGTGAGTGTACGCACACCGCCTTTCGAGGCCGTGTACGACGGAACGCGGATCCCGCCCTGAAACGACAGCATCGACGCGATGTTGATAATTTTCCCGCCCGCGCCCTGCTTGATAAACTGACGGCCTGCCGCCTGGCTCAGGAAAAAGAGCGATTTCAGGTTGACGTTCATCACGTCGTCCCAATCGGTCTCGGAAAAATCCACCGAATCCGCCCGCCGTATCGTTCCGGCGTTGTTCACGAGGATGTCCAGCGTCCCCGACAGCTTGAGTGCCCCGTCGATGATCGCCGGGATTGCCTCCTGCGAAACCAAGTTCGCCGAGAGATAGGCAAACTTCCGCCCCGTCGCCCGAATGAGTTCCGCCGTCTTGTCCGCGCTTGGCGCGAACCCCACGCCAAAGACATCCGCCCCCGCTTCCGCCAGCGCAACGGCGACCCCTTGTCCGAGCCCCCTGCCGCAACCGGTCACCACTGCCGTCTTGCCCGTTAAAGTAAATTGATCAAGTATTCCCATCGTATTCTCCTTATCGCTTTCGCGCGATTTTGTACTATAAATAAAACGTCATAAAACGCGATTTACGCCTACCGTAACGCCGTCGTTACCACCGTGTCCATGTCGTCGAAAGTCTGATTTTCGCCCGCCATAGCCCAGATAAACGTGTAAGCGGCGGTCCCGACCCCGGCATGAATCGACCATGACGGAGAAATCACCGCCTGTTCGTTGTTCATCACGATATGCCGCGTCTCGTCCGGCTGCCCGTGAAGATGAAACACCGCCGCCCCCGGCTTTACGTCAAAATAAAAGTAGACCTCCATGCGCCGCTCGTGGGTGTGGCAGGGCATCGTGTTCCAGACAGACCCCTCCTCCAGTATCGTCATCCCCATCACCAGCTGGCAACTTTGACACACCGCCGGATGCACATACTGGTAGATCGTGCGGACATTGACCTGTGCCGCTTCCCCCACTTTGCGCGGATTTGCCTTTTCGATAGGGATAAACACCGTGGGATAGGCGGTGTGGGCCGGCGCACTCGCAAGATAGAACTTGGGCGCGTCCTCCGCGTGCCCGTCCGTTGCCGAAAACACCACGTCCTTAACGCCCTTGCCGATGTAGAGCCCGTTGCCCTTCTTCATCGGGTAGTCCGTCCCGTCCACCGAAACCGAGCCCCGCCCGGCGATACAGATGACCCCCAGTTCCCGCCGGTCAAGAAACACGTCGCTCCCAAAGTCCTTGCCGCCCTCGAGCCGCAACGCCTTCTTCAGAGGCGCCGCCCCACCAAAAACCACCCGGTCGCTGTGCGTATAGCAGAGACTAATCTCGTCCGCCGTGAAAACGGGCTCAAACAAGAACCGCTCCCGCAACTGCCGCGTGTCGTAACCCTTCATGTCTTCGGGATGGTTCCCGTAACGAATGTCCAGTTTCATGATAACTCCTTCCTTATTATTATTTCCATTATCTCCATTGAGGCTGTTCCAAAACCCAGCTAAAGGGGGCTGTCCAATAAGTTGAAAAAATGAATTTTTAACCGTTTTTCGTGTATAGAAATACAAAGCTGCGGCCTTTACGGCAATGTTTTTGAATTTTTATACGAAAAATTTGCGAATTTCATACTTATTGAACAGCCCCCCCCGAAACTCCGGATGCAAAGCATCGCAAACCAACGGTTTGCGCCCGCAACGCCCCGGATCACGGGGACGACTGAATAGTCACAATCAATCAAAAGAAATCAGAATCTTACGCACCGATGCGTTGTTTTTATCCATGTAATCAAAGGCTTCCCCCATCTCGGTTACCGGGAAAACCTTCGACACAAACCCGGCCAACGGCAGCTTCCCGCTCTTGATAAAGTCAATGACCACGGGAAAACGCTTTGTTTGCAACCGCGAACCACAGATGGTAAGCTCCTTCTTGATGATGTTTACCGGCGCGATCTCGCTGGGAATCTCGTTAAAACTCAGTTCCACGATACGCCCTGCCGTCGACGTGACCAGTACCGCAGTCTCGAAAGTCTGCTTGATGCACACCGCATCTACCGTTACGTTTGGCCCCATACCGCCCGTGATCTCTTTCAGCCGTTCCGCGAGGTTTTCCGTTCCTGAATTGATCACGAAGTCCGCGCCACGACTCTTGGCGTACTCAAGTTTGCCGTCAACAAGATCCGTAACGATG
>JAISZQ010000340.1 GCA_031269165.1 Spirochaetaceae bacterium | reverse complement strand
CAAAAAGAAAAGAAAGGTCCGCGGATTGCGCCAAATGGCGATGCGGATTAACACGGATCGAGCGGGGTATAATCCGTGAAAATCCGCGTCAATCCGCGGACAAAATTCTTAAGTTGTTGACAGGGGAAGGCGGGCAAACGCTTCGCGTTGCCTTCTGGATTGCTTCGCTCGGCAATGTGCCGCCCGCTCGCAATGACGGGAAGGGAACGCGCCGTTTCCAAGTCTGGATTGCTTCACCCTTCGGGTTCGCAATGACGATTTTCCCCCTCGTCATTGCGAGACGGCGGCAACAGGGTTGCCGTTGGCGAAGCAATCCAGACGAGAACAGTCTCCACAGGCTGTTTTTGGTGCCCTTTTTCATGAGACAACGCGGGGCTGTTACTCCAAAAAGAAATAGGCTACAATAGGGGGTGATGTGTGTTATGACTACTTCATGGCTGACTGTCGCGGATGGAACGAAGCTCTTTGTCCGTAGGTGGAAACCGGCGGGTGAGGCGGTGGCGGCGTTGCAGATTGTGCATGGGATGGGGGAACATTCGCTGCGTTACGAGCGTTTTGCGAGCCGTCTCTGCGAGGCGGGCATTGAGGTATGGGCGGCGGATATGCGGGGGCACGGGCTCACGGCAAATTCCAAGGTGAATAGTCCCGCGAAGGGCGGGTTGCCGGGACATTGCGCCGACCGGCGGGCTCCGGCACGGCTGATTGCCGACATCCACCGCGTCGGCCTTTCCCTGCGCGAGAAGCATCCGAACATTCCGCTCTTTCTTATGGGGCATTCGTGGGGGTCTTTTCTCGTGCAATCCTACATCGAGAACTACCGGGAACCGCGTCTTGCCGGGTGTATTCTTTCGGGGACGAAGGGGCCGGACGGCGGGGCGCTTGTCGCGCTGGGCGGGCCGTTTCTCTCGGTGCTCATGCTCTTTCGCAAGCCGAGGAGCAAGTCGCGTCTCGCGGCGGGACTGGCGGACGGCGCGTACAAGAAGGCGTTTTCTCCGGCCCGGACACCGTACGACTGGCTTTCCCGCGACGAGGCCGAGGTGGAGGCGTATCGGGAGGATCCGCTGTGCGGACAGATGCCGAGTATCGCCTTCTACCGGGACCTCGCGTTCACGCTCTCCAAGATTCACCTGAAAAAGAACATGGCGCGTATTCCGCGCGATTTGCCGATTTATGTGTTTTCCGGTTCGCGGGACCCGGTGGGGAACAGCGGGGAAAGTCCCAAGTCGCTCGTCGAGCGGTATACAAAACTTGGCATAAATGATATAGAATTCGTTCTGTATCCTGATGCCCGCCACGAGATGCTGCACGAGACGAACTACGAAGAGGCTCAGGAAAATCTGTTCGCGTGGATTCAAAAGCACGTGCGCGCGGTGCGCGAATGGAAAATGGAAAATTGAAAATGGATAATGGTCTCGCGCGGTGCGCGAATTGAGCCTGTTCCAAAACCGTGCGCGTTAGCGCACAGTCGATTAGTTTTGGAACAGGCTCCATTATCCACGTTCCATTTTCCATTCCTTGGAAAGGGCCGGGGGCGTTGCGGGGGTGTCCCCCGCTGAGGGGGGTAGTGGAGGATGACACAAACCCCTTTCGGAACATGGAGGGGTTTGTGTTAGCCGGAACGAGGGGGGAGACAAGGCAACTTGTTGCCGTCCCCCCAACTGAATTAAGTACGAATATTTTTTTAATAAAAACGATAAAACGAAAACAGGGAGCAAAATTTGCGTTACCGATATGAAAGGCAGCTTAACGGTTCGTTGATAAAAAAGGCCGTTGTATGGACACAGGAAGAACATGGTATTGAGGCGCGTGACGTGGACGGGGACGCGGTCTATATTGTTCAGATTTTGCACGATGCGGGGTTTGAAACCTATATCGTCGGCGGGGCTGTCCGCGACCTTATGCTCGGCAAGAAGCCGAAGGATTTCGACATTGTAACGACGGCCACGCCAAACCAGATCAGGCGGTATATCCGCAACTCGCGCGTCATCGGCAAACGGTTCCGGCTCGTGCACGCGTACAGCAATTCCAAGATTTTCGAGGTGGCGACATTCCGCTCGATCAAGGAAGGCACGACGAGCAACACCTTCGGCACCATCGAGGAGGATGTTCAGCGGCGCGACTTCACGATGAACGCGCTTTTTTACGACCCGGCAAAGGAAACGGTTATCGACTATGTTGGCGGGGTGAACGACATTCAGCGGAAGATCTTGCGGACGGTCATTCCGCTCAACGTGATTTTCCGCGACGATCCGGTACGGATGATTCGCGCGGTTAAGTATGCGGCAGTCGCCGGGTTTGAAGTGCCCCTGCGGATAAAATGGAAGATAAAGAAAGACGCGCCGCTTCTCGCGGAGATTTCCACGTCCCGTCTCACCGAAGAGTTGTCAAAAATTATCCGTTCAGAGGACGTGGCGGCGATTGTGCGGGAACTTTTTGAGAACAAACTCTGGCAATACCTCCAGCCGAAAGCCGACGAGAAGATGCGCGCCGACCCCGCCTTTCGGGAAGCGTATCTGCGCGGCTTTTCCGATTTAAAGACGCTTCCCGGCGAGCCTGAAAAGAAAGGCGCGTGTATGGCGGCTCTCGTGCGTCCCTATCTGGAAAAAGCGGTTGACTGGAAGGGTATCGGGGACAACGCGAAAGACGTGTTTTTCACGGCGCGGAAATTCATCGCTCCCGCCGCATTGCCCCGCTTTGAACTGGAAGCCGGTTTGCGCATCATCTTGGCGGAACACGAGATCGCCGCGAAGAAGACCCGTCTGCACGACCAGAGGCCCCGCCGCCACGCCGGTCATCATCAGGCAACCCGCGCCCGGCCCGAAGATGGAGATAATCGGGTTTGAACCGACGACCTACGGCTTGCAAAGCCGCCGCTCTAGCCAACTGAGCTATATCCCCTTACCGCACATCGTACACCACGCGCGCGGATTTGACAAGAGGATGCCGTGGAGGCCGATGTAACCCGTTGACTACTCTTATATTCCATTTGCTTAAGTTGTTGGAAGGGGGAAGTCTCCCCCTTCGCTCCGGCCCGCCGGGCCTCCGCTATCCCCCTCAGCGGGGGACACCCCCGCAACGCCCCCGGACGGAAACCCGAAACAGGACGCGGAGGGCTGTAGGAGCACGCCCCCTGTCATTGCGAGCGAGCGGCACATTGCCGAGCGAGCCACGTCATTGCGAGCGAAGCGAAGCAATCTAGGGTGAAGGCATTCCACGGCTGGATTGCTTCACCCTACGGGTTCGCAATGACAACGCCCCCGTGTCTCGGCGAAGACTTGCGTCTCGCTGGGTTTTTGGAACAGGCTCACGTGATTAATCTGTGGTTATGGGCGTTCAGCCCGGCAAGACAAACACCTGTTTCTGAGATATGATAAGACATGATGAAAAAAGTGACGCAAAGGATCGTTATACTGGTAAGCGCGGTTGTTGCCACGGCGCTTCTCCTCGCGGCGGCAGCGGGCGGGATTTTTTTCTATCTCAATGCGCCGCCCGACAAGGCGTTTCGGCCAACCGACGGCATTAGCGTTACCGCCGAGGGGGAGGCCCGCATCGAGGTGCGCGAAGGGGAGAGTGCCGGTTCCGTGGGACAAAGGCTGGAAGACGCCCTCCTCATTCGTTCCGCTTTTCTCTGGAATATTTTGAGCCGCCTCGACGAAGACCACATCAGGCAGGGGGTCTATGTCGTGGCCGAACCCCTCTCACTCACCGCGACACGCGCCCTGCTCAAGACCGGCCGCCAGGAGATGGTGCGGATAACCGTCCCGGAGGGCGTCACGATCTCGAAAACGGCGCGTATTCTGGAATCGGGCGGTATCTGCACGGCGGACGAGTTTCTCGCGGCGGCCTCCGATCCTGAGTTTCTCGCCGAATACCATATCCCCGCCGATTCCGCCGAGGGCTATCTCTTCCCCGACACCTATCTCTTTCCTCGCGGCTATCCGGCCCACCTCGCGGCTAAAACGATGGCCGACAACTTCTTCGAGCATCTTGCGGAAACACGCGGGCCCGGGGAACGGGAAAGTGCCGCCGAAACGCACCGGAAAATCACCCTCGCCTCGATTGTCGAGCGGGAATACCGGGTCAACGACGAAGCGCCGATGATGGCCGGGGTCTTTTACAACAGGCTGGAACGCGGTATGCGGCTCCAGTCCTGCGCGACGGTCGAATATATCATCACCGAGATCGAGGGCAAGCCGCATCCCACCCGCATTTTCTTCCGCGACCTCGAAATCCAAAATCCCTACAACACCTACAAGGTCTCCGGCCTTCCTCCCGGCCCGATCTCCGCCCCCGGACAAATCGCGCTGGACGCCGTTTACCACCCGGTCGCCACCGATTACCTCTACTTCCGCCTTGCCGACGCGAACGCGGGCCGCCATACCTTCTCCCGCACCCTGGAAGACCACAACAACGCGGTGGTCTTTTACACAAAAGCCGGTGCCGGCCAGTGACCGTGGTCTTAGAGCCTGTTCAAAATCTTTTCAAAAGGGGGAAAGAAGGGGGAAAGCCTTCCACTGTCAACAACTTAAGAATTTTGGTCCGCGAATGGCGCGAATAAATACGAATAATACATACCCATCAGCGCGTATTCGCATACATTCGCGTACATTCGCGGACAAAAAAAC
>JAISZQ010000160.1 GCA_031269165.1 Spirochaetaceae bacterium | reverse complement strand
CGGCTCAAACCATTGCAGGGTATACCCCGCAATGGTTTGAGCTGGCCGGAGCGAGGGGGAGACGCGGCAAATTGCCGATCCCCCTTTTTCTGGGTTTTTTAACAGGCTTTGAAAAGATTCTGAACAGGCTCTGAGTCTGCGGGTTGCTATTGTGGAAAGAATTGGAAACATACTGGATATGGTTCTCAGTCCGGCTCTGGTCGAGGAAGCCGCCGAATATTCGAAGGTGTTCAAGGCTTGGGGGACAATCGTTGACGAGGCGTTTATGAGTCGGCAGGCCGGGGACGAGGAAGCGGAGGATTTTGTCTTCGACGATGCGGCGACAAAGAACCGCGTGAATGCGGCCAAGTTGCACGACCATTCGAGGGTGCGTGAGATTGACCGGCAGCGGCTTGTCATCGAAACCGACCATCCCGGGTGGATACAGATACTCCAGTTCAGGCAGAGACAGCTTCTCGCCGCCGCGCAACGTAAATTTCCGGCTCTGGGGATTAAGAAAATCAGTTTTATCTTGATGAAAGCCGGGGGTGCCCGATGAGCGGCGCGGATCTTGCTGTGGATTTTGTTATGCATTTATTGAGGGAAACGGAGGCGGTGCAGGAAGGGCACTTTCTTCTGTCGTCGGGCCGCCATTCCAATCGGTATGTTCAGTGCGCGCGGCTTTTGCAGTTCCCCGACAAGGCGGCGGCGGCGCTTAAACCTGTGGCAGACGCGATTCGCGCGGATATGCGGGCGGGGAAACTCGCGCTTGATGTTGTCGTGGGTCCGGCGATGGGCGGTATCATCGTGGCCTACGAACTTGGCCGTCAGTTGGGAATTCCCGCGCTGTTTACGGAACGCGACGATGCGGGAAAGATGACGTTTCGCCGGGGATTTGCTGTTTCTGAGGGACAGCGCGTCCTTATTGCCGAGGATGTTGTTACAACCGGGAAATCGTCTGGAGAGACCGCCGCCGTGCTGGAAGCCCTGGGCGCAAAGGTTGCCGCGCTTGCCTGTGTCGTTGACCGCCGCGCTTATGCGGAAGAGGCCGCGCCGCAATTACCGCGATGGCCAATGTATCCGGCGGTGCGGGTAGAGGCTGCCAACTGGGATGCTGCCGACTGCGATTTGTGCAAAAAAGGGATTCCGCCCGTCAAACCGGGTTCACGGAAAGTGTTTTAAGGAAAAGTTGCGGTCCCACCGGATTGCTTCACCCTTCGGCCACCTGCCGTGGAGGCCCTTGGGCGGGTTGTGAGGGAACGGGCATCGGGCTCCCCTACGGGGGGCAGAGTGCATCTAAGTAAAGGGGGAAGTCTCCCCCTCGCTCCAGCCGCTTCGCGTCTTACGCTACCCCCTCAGCGGGGGAGTTCCCCCGCAACGCCCCCCAGCATCGCGGGGCACGTGGCGGGCATCGTCATTGCGAGGAGCGAAGCGACGAAGCAATCCAGCCGAGACGGCCTCTTCACTGGATTGCTTCACCCTTCGGGTTCGCAATGACGGGCCCCCCTTGGGCGCATCGTGAGGGGCCCGCCCCCCGCAACGCCCCTCCGTCATCGCGGGCAACTCCCCCTCGTTGCCCTGCCCGCAGACGGCAACTGACAATATGCTTGTTTGGTGCTATACTGTAAGGGTGAGGAAGATCGCAAAACTCCTTCTTTTTTTTAGTCTCACGTTTACGATCATTTTTCTGTTGTCGGCGGGGCTGGGGGTGCTCCATGTCTGGATTGACGCGGCATCTTCCGTGCCGGCCCGTTCTTTGGTGGCTTTCGCAGACTTTATCCCGTCCGTCGAGTGGGCGCTTCCTTTCACGCTCTATGTGACGACGCTCATGGCGATGAGTTATGCGTGCCGCACCAAGATTTCGACGCTGGGCGCGTTTGTCGTGCTGTTCCTCTTCGCGTTTGGGTTTACCTATGCGGTTTCGCTGGGGGTAAGCCACGCGAAGGGAATGGCTCTGTCGCCCATGAATATTGGGCGCGGGACGCTGGGAAAACCGGGGCTTGCCTTGAGCGGACGCGGGATGAAGGTCGTGTTGCTGGACGATCCGTCAAACGCGGCGGGGGAACGGGTCGTGTCGCTTGGCGACCGGGCGTTGTTTTATCAGCCTCGGCCGACGGAACCGGACGGAAAACCGATTCCGCTCCCTTCCGCGCCGTTCAAGATCAAGAATATTGCGCTGTTTGATAGTCTGCTGATCGACTTTTCGCTTGCGGCGAAGGAATTGTCCATCCGTTTCGCGGATGGTTTCATGTCCTACGCGGCGTATGCAGGCGCGATCATCTTTATTCTCTTGTCGCTGGCGGCGGTTCTCGACATCGGGGCGTGGCCCCTTGCCAATATCTTTATCGGCGCGGTGTTGTTCCGCCTCGTGCTTTCCTTTGAGGTGTTTATCTGCCAACGGGACACGCTCGAATACCTTGCCGGGTTTTTGGGCAGGTGGATACCGGCCTATCTTGTCGCGCCGTGTATCATCGGTTTAGCGGGCGTACTGCTTGCCGTTTACTCAGGGCTCGTTTTTGCCGCCGGAGTCGGGGTAAGCCACAGAAACAAGGAACGGCATCATGGCTAGAGCGCGGTTCCGGCTCACCCCCGCGCGTAAATCGCTCGCCTATCTTGTTCTTGCCGTTGTCGTGATCATGCTTTTCCGCCTGATTGTCCCCGGCGGCGATCCCCCGGTGAAGCCGTTCCTTACCACGTGGCGGTTGTTGCGCGGCATCCTCACCGTGGCGGACTGGTTTCCCGCGCTGATACTCTCCGCTTTTGTCGTACCGTTCGCCTACCGCGTGAAAGAAGAGGAGGACAAGGTCTTTATTCCGGGCAATATCGCGTCTCTCACCGCCTCCCTGATCCGCGCTGTCGTGGCAAGTTGTATATATGGACTCTTGCTCTTTTTTGTTACGCCCTTTGCCTCGGACGCGCTTGACAATATGCAGGCACAGACGGTTCTCTACAACAAGTCGCGCGCGGCAGTACGATCGCTGTTGTACGAGGGCGGGGCTCCGGGCGCGTTAACCGACTCAGAGATCTCCCAAGCCCGGCAATTTCTCGCCGTCTGCGACTCTATCTGGCCGGAAAAAAACGATGTTGCCGCCGAACGCGAGGCAGTTTACGCCGAGGCAGAGCAGCGCAAACTCAAGACGAGCGGGGACAACGGGACGGCAACAGAAAGCCCCTCGCTCCGTTCCTTTACCGGCCAACGGCAACCGGTCAACGCAACCGAGGCGCTTCGTTTTGCCTCCACCGCAATGGAAGAAAAACGGTACTATGACGCGCATTGGCTCGCCGGCCTTGCCGGAAGGCTTGCCCCCTCAGGCAGCGTCGAACAAAATGCGGCAGGACGCCTCGCGGCTCAAGCATGGGCGGCGCTTGAACGGTTTGAACCCTCCGCCGACAACATCCGCGCCCACGAAAACTACCGCCTGAAGCGCGCGGGTTACGAGGCGATGACGGCCCAAGACTGGATCCGCGCCTACTATGTCTTTCTTGAACTTAAGACTTTGACCCCGAACGACCCCGATCTCGAACATTTTATCGCAAAGTGCGAGGAGGGGATCCGGTCCAGCGCGTTTTTTACCGACGAAGTGTCCATGATGAGCCCCTTCCTCAAGACGGACGCGGTGTTCTCCATCCCCCGTGCCGAATGGGGCGGCCGCCTCGTCTTTCGCGCCGGAAGCATCTCGGTGTTTGACGATGCGGCCTACGTTCTCGACATCGAGATACTCGGCTTCGACGCGCTGCGCCGCCCGGTTTATTCCGTCACCGCGCCCTACGCCCGAATCCTCCCGATCACCATCGGCGGCCGCGCCAAATCGGTCATCTCTATGCGCGCCCTTGACCGCCACAACAAGGATCTCCGCTGGGAACCGGTCTGGGAAGGGCGTGGCGAAGCGCGCCTTGACGGAAACGCGCCCCCGGGCGGCGAAAACGACAGAATCGGTGACGCGGAACTGGTCATCGATATGGCCTACGAAGATATTCTCATCGCAACCAGCGCCATACAGGGTGGCGCTGGGATCGGTACCGGAAGCGGCGGCGCCGGAAACAGCGCAACCGAAATCGGCGACACCAACTATCGTTTCGCAAGCCTTCACGCTGCCGTAAACCGCCTCCCGGACTACGGCTTTATCCCGGAACTCTTTTCCGTTCTCGAAATCCGTTCCATTGCCGAGCCCCTTATGCTACTCCCCCTCTCCATATTCGCAATCATCTTAGGCTGGCGTTACCGCGTCCGAACCCGCCGCGCCCGCTATGTCTTGTTCCCAATGCTCGTGGTACTCCCCATCGTCTTCAACACGTTGGTACACCTCTTCCGCCACCTCAACAACTCCTTCGCGGTATGGGCGGTTCTCTCTTTCGGCCTCTCCGTTGCCATCGCGCTCAGTGTCGGCATCGCGGCAGTGTTGTTTATTATCGCAGTCGTTGTGCTGGCCTATCAAAAAGAACACTAATGTTCCCTGGACGGGGGGATGCCCGCCATCGGCAATAAATGAAGCAAATGAGTAACTGAGGCTGTTCCAAAACCCCACTAAAGGGGGAAAGCCTTCCCCCTCGCTCCGGTCTACGCCCTACGCTACCCCCTTCTACGGGGGTTTACCACCCCCGTAACGCCCCCGAATCACGGTCGGATACCGTTTAGATAGCGGTTACCAATAGGGATAGCCGCGCCACAGAGCACGCTTTTTGGATGGGGACTGTTTAGGCAACGGTTACCAATAGGGATAGCCGCGCCGCATAGCACGCTTTTTGGATGGGGACTGTTTAGATAGCGTGTCGATGTGCCGGTTGTGCAACACCTACGGGCGGCTGTGCTACCGACGTAACGTACTGACTCAACGCGACGTACTGTTGCCTG
>JAISZQ010000157.1 GCA_031269165.1 Spirochaetaceae bacterium | reverse complement strand
CGGCTCAAACCATTGCAGGGTATACCCCGCAATGGTTTGAGCTGGCCGGAGCGAGGGGGAGACGCGGCAAATTGCCGATCCCCCTTTTTCTGGGTTTTTTAACAGGCTTTGAAAAGATTTTGAACAGACTCTTAGACATCAGAAACTGCAAAAGCCGAAGGTCACAGCCTGTCAAAACTCGCTCGTGTTTTGGAACAGGCTCATGTGTAAACTCGTAACTATTTTTGCTTGCTTTCTCTGTGGAGGGGTGGTATAATAGGTTTCCGCCTAAAAGCGGTAATAAAACGGAAAGTAAGAAGGGAAGAAATGTATGCATTTACAACGACCAAACAGTAATGATGCGACGCGGTCCGCGAATCGGTCGCGGAGCGTGGTGCCGGGGAGCGGGTTGTGTTCCCGGTGTGTCGACGGGTGTCAAGGGAATTGCGAGGTGTTTCGCGCCGCATTCCGGGGGCGGGAACTGATCTATCCGGGGCCTTTCGGTGATGTGACTGCCGGAGGGGACAAGGATTACCCGGTGGATTATTCCCACCTCAACATTCAGGGCTATGCCCAAGGCGCGAGCGGGTTGCCCGAAGGGGTGGAGGCGGGGCCCGACACGGCGCGGTTCCCGCTGGTCGACACGGAGACGGAGTACGGCTGGGAACGCAAGGTACGGATGAAGGTTCCTGTGTTTACGGGGGCGCTGGGCTCGACGGAGATCGCCCGCAAGAACTGGGAGCATTTTGCCGTGGGCGCGGCTATCTCCGGGGTTACGATCGTCTGCGGGGAAAATGTCTGCGGCATCGATCCCGGCTTGGAACTGAGTGTTGCCGGAAAGGTGAAAAAAGCGCCGGACATGGACCGGCGTATCGAAGCGTACAAGCGTTACCATGCGGGCTACGGGGAGATTCTCATCCAGATGAACGTGGAGGACACGAATCTCGGCGTGGCGGAGTACATCATCGAGAAGCACGGCATCGAGACGATCGAGCTCAAGTGGGGGCAGGGCGCGAAGTGTATTGGCGGCGAGATCAAGGTCGCCCAGCTTGAGCGCGCGCTGGAACTCCAGAGGCGCGGCTACATCGTGACACCCGACCCGTCCGACCCGGTGGTCGCCTCTTCCTGGCGGGCGGGGGCGTTTAAAGAGTTTGAACGCCACAGCCGCCTGGGATTCGTCTCCGAGGAAGGGTTTTTGAAAGAGGTCGAGCGGCTTCGCGCGCTGGGTTACAAGCGGGTCACACTCAAAACGGGCGCGTATAGCCTGAAAGAGCTGGCCCAGGCAATCAAGTACTGTTCCCGCGCAAAGATAGACCTCCTCACGATAGACGGCGCGTCAGGCGGCACGGGGATGAGCCCGTGGCGCATGATGGAAGAGTGGGGCGTTCCCTCGCTTTACCTGCACAGCGCGGCCTCCGAGTACGCCTCGATTCTCGCGGCGCGGGGAGAGCGCGTCCCTGACTTGGCCTTCGCCGGCGGCTTCAGCGCGGAGGATCACGTCTTCAAGGCGCTTGCTCTGGGTGCGCCCTATGTGAAGGCGGTCTGCATGGGCCGCGCGTTGATGATCCCCGGCATGGTGGGTAAAAACATCGGCCAATGGCTCAAAGAAGGCAGCCTCCCCAAGAGCGTTGCCGAGTTCGGCTCGACCCCGGAAGAAATCTTTGTCAACTACGAGCGTGTGAAAGACCTCGTGGGCGCGGCGGAGATTAAAAACATCCCCCTCGGAGCCATCGGCATCTACAGTTATGCCGACAAACTCCGCATCGGGCTGCAACAGCTCATGGCAGGCGCGCGCCGTTTCCGCCTCGCCTCCCTAGGCCGCCAAGACCTCATGTCGCTCACGGAAGAGTGCGTCCGCGTAACCGGCATCCCCTATGTCTTGGACTGCTACCGGAACGAGGCTCTTGCGATTCTGACAGGTTAGGAGATGTTGACCGATGAAACCACGGGCCTCACAGAAAACACGAACAAAACGATAAGCCCGTCGTTGCGAGCGAGCCACTCGGCAGAGCGGGCGAAGCAATCGAGGGGAAGGCTTTTCCTCTCTGGATTGCTTCGTCGCTCCGGCAACTGTGTTGCCGCCGTCTCGCAATGACGACGCTCTTCCTAACCACGAATCTCAAGGGATAGCATATTCCCTGCCTTTAGGCCACGCCATCGTGAGGTTCGTGGTTCACCTTTATTTTCGTGACCCGTGCGCGTCTGTCCTTGCTTTCCCGCCTTGAGCGTGTGGATTTAATCCCGCACCGCGATAGACAACTCAATTTCAGTGACCGTTTTTTCCAGTTTTCGCGCGATTTGATCGATACCGAATCCCCTTTTTTGTAAATCGTCAATTTTTGCGGAGAGCGGTTTTTCACCGTAGACCTTCTGTAACGCTTCCAGTTCTTTTTTCGCTTGCTCCGTCTTTGCCTGTTCCGCTTTCAGCGCGTTTTGCTGGTTGATCATCTCGTCTCGTACCGCCTTGAACAACGCGGTTTTCTCGTCAGCCTCCTCCAACAATTTCCGCAACGCCGCAACACGCTCTTCGACAAGAGAGGCATCCCGTTCTGTGATACGGTTGAGTTCCGCTTCCAGCCCGCGCACTTCATCGGTCAACCCCGCAAGCAGAACCTCTCTGCCGGAACGCTTTTTGATGTAAGCGCGAAGCGCGAAGAGCGATACAACCCAGAAAACAAAAAGAAAAAAAGAAAGAATATAACCCATCAATACTGTTTCCCATACATTCGAAAATAAAGTCTCCTAAAGAAATGGAAAGAGGGGGAAGTCTCCCCCTTCGCTCCAGCCGCTTCGCGTCTTCCGCTATCCCCCTCAGCGGGTGGTCGCCCCCCCGCAACGCCCCCCATCCCAGCGCGCGTCGCGTCGCGTCGCTTATTGATATTTGAGCCTGTTCCAAAACACGAGCGAGTTTTGACAGGCTGTCACCTTCGGCTATTGCAGTTTTCAGGCTGAAGTCGGGCTTTAGCCTTGCGAAACTGCGTTTTTAAAGGTTGCTGTTCCAAAACTCATTGACCGTGCGCCGACACGCACGGTTTTGGAACAGCCTCATGTGTCATTAAGGGCGTGGTGTTCCCCGTTTCGCGCGAAAAGGCATAGGTTTTTCCACGGATCCGCAGACGCATAAAATCGTTGGCGCGCTTGTGATTAACTTCTGGTTCTTTCACAGCGTTGTTTGGCAAACAACATTTTTCGCCCACGACCGCGCCCCTCACCGCACCACGATGTTCACGAGCTTGTCCGGCACGGTGATGACTTTCGCGACGGTCTTACCTTCGAGCCATTTCTGCACGCCGGGGAGGGCGAGGGCCGTCTTTTCCAAGGCGGCTTTGTCGGTTCCGGCGGGGGCGGTGAACTTGTCGCGGACTTTGCCTTGGACTTGGACGACGACCGTCACTTCGTCGTCTGTGGCGAGGGTTTCGTCCCATGTCGGCCAGGGGGCTTGGGAGACGGTGCCTCCGTGTCCCGCTTTTTCCCACAGTTCTTCGCCGAGGTGAGGGGCGTAGGCGGCGAGCATCACGACAAAGGGTTCCCAGAGGACGCGGGGGAGGGCGGGGAGTTTTGCCAGGAGGCTTGAGTAGACCATCATCGCCGAGATCGCTGTGTTGAAGTTCAGTGTGGCGGTGTCGTTGGTGACTTTTTTGATGGTCTTGTGGAGGGCTTTGTCGAGGGCGGCGGGGGTGGCTTCCGCCACTGCCGCTAACTCCCGGTCGCCTAAGTCCCAGCAACGTTCGAGGAAGCGGGAGACACCGACGAGGCCCGCCGTGTTCCAGGGTTTGCTGACTTCGAGGGGGCCCATGAACATCTCGTAGACGCGGACGGCGTCGGCGCCGTATTGGCGGATCATGTCGTCGGGGTTGATGACGTTGCCCCGGCTCTTGGACATCTTCTGGTTGTCCGCGCCGAGGATCATGCCCTGGTTGACAAGCCGCTGGAAGGGCTCATCGGTGTTCACTACGCCGAGGTCGTAGAGGACTTTGTGCCAGAAGCGGGAGTAGAGGAGGTGCAACACGGCGTGTTCGGTGCCGCCGACATAGAGGTCAACCGGGGCCCAGTAGTCGATTTTTTCGCGGGAGGCGAATGCCGTGTCGTTGTGCGGGTCGAGGTAGCGAAGGTAGTACCAGCAGGAACCGGCCCACTGGGGCATCGTGTTGGTTTCCCGCTTGGCGGGGCCGCCGCACTTGGGGCAGGTCGTGTTGATCCAGCTTTCGATCTTCGCAAGGGGGCTTTCCCCGGTGCCGGACGGTTCGTAAGACTCGACCTGCGGCAGTTTGAGGGGCAACGCGCTTTCGGGGAGGGGGACAACGCCGCACTTTTCGCAGTGGACGAGGGGAATGGGTTCGCCCCAGTACCGCTGGCGGGAAAACACCCAGTCGCGGAGTTTGTAGTTCACGGTTCTTTTCCCCAGTCCCTTCGCTTCGAGAAAGGCCGTGATCTTTTCTTTGGCCTCGTCGGTGGGAAGGCCGGAGAACTCGCCTGAGTTGACGGCATAGCCGTAGGCCGTTGTGACCTCGCGGGGGGACTCCTCCCCCGCAGGGGCGGCGGGATCCAAGCCGGGGGCGTTACGGGGGCTGGCCCCCGTAGAGGGGGTAGCGGAAGACCGTGCGGAGGGAGGGACGACCGGAGTGCGGTCTGGAGCGAGGGGGAGACTTCCCCCCTTTGGGTCTTCTGGAGAGCCTTCTTGAACTGAAGAAACTACCTGCCGGATGGGGAGATTGAAGGTTTGGGCGAACTCCCAGTCGCGTTCGTCGTGGGCGGGGACGGCCATGATCGCGCCGGTGCCGTAGCTTGAGAGGACGTAGTCGGCGACCCAGATGGGGACTTTTTCGCCATTGACGGGGTTGACGGCGTAGGCCCCGGTGAACACGCCGGTTTTTTCTTTGGCGAGGTCGGTGCGTTCGAGGTCGCTCTTTTTGGCAGCGGCTTCGAGGTAGGCGGAGACGGCGGCTTCTTGGGCGGGGGCTTCTCGTATGAGGGCGGCGACGAGGGGGTGTTCGGGCGCGAGTACCATGTAGGTGGCACCGAAAAGGGTGTCGGGGCGCGTGGTGTAGATTTCGAGTTGTTCGGTGGGGTGCCCGTCTAGGGCAAAAATCACGTTCGCGCCCTCCGAGCGGCCAATCCAGTTGCGTTGCATGAGTTTCACGGGTTCCGGCCAGTCGAGGCCGTCCAGCCCGGCGAGGAGTTGCTCGGCGTAGGCGGTGATTTTCAGTATCCACTGGCGGATGCGCTTCCGCGTAACCTTCGTGCCGCACCGTTCGCAGAGGCCGTCTTTTACTTCCTCGTTGGCGAGGCCGGTCTTGCAGGAGGGGCAGAAGTTGATGGGGCTGTCCGCTTCGTAGGCGAGGCCGCGCTCAAAGAGTTTGAGGAATATCCACTGCGTCCAGCGGTAGTAGGCTTCCCCGGAGGTGTCCACTTCGCGGTCCCAGTCGTAGGAAAAGCCGAAACTCTTGATCTGTTCGCGGAACTTGTTGATGTTGGCCGCGGTGGTGACGGCGGGGTGGGTACCGGTCTTGATGGCGTAGTTCTCGGCGGGAAGGCCGAACGCGTCAAAGCCCATCGGGTGCAGCACGTTGTAGCCGGACGCGCGGAGATAGCGGCAGTAGATGTCGGTCGCCGTGTAGCCTTCCGGGTGGCCGACGTGGAGGCCCTGCGACGAGGGGTAGGGGAACATATCCAGCACATAACGCCGCCTTTCTTTCGGAAACGCGGGGTCTTCGGCGGCGCAGAAGGTCTTGTGTTCCTCCCAGTAGCGCTGCCACTTGGGTTCGATTGTCTCAAAAGGGTATTTTGCCATGATGGGGATAGTATAGCAGATAACAGGGAAAAGATAAGATGCAGTGGGGGGAAAGCCAACGGCAAGTTGCCGCCCCCTCGTTCCGGCCCTGTTTCATATACGTGGAGTTTCGACAAAAGCGGGCGGTGGCAAGCCTTTTGGGATTGGGCGGATTCCCCGCGCCGTTTTTATAACCCTTGTTAAACGGCAGAAACCACGAGTTTTTGCCTTCCAGTTGAACAAGGTCTTCAAGGCCGCTTTCTTTCGTGTTGATAGGCATTAGGGCACCTCCTTTTGGTCCGCTGATTTACGCGGATTATCGCGGATATTATTTTCGTTTATAATGCGTTTGTGTTCCAAGCTATTCTTGCCAAAGTTAATAAGCAATCCTATTTTTGTTTGTGTTGCAATTAAATAATTCAGAATTTGCGCGAAATGTTCGTTAGTTAAAGCAGACAATGCTTTTAGTTCCAAAATAATCTTGTCATAACAAATAAAATCTGCAATATAAGTTTTTCTTAAAACCTCTCCTTTATAAAATATGTTTATTGATGCTTCTCGCTTGAATGGGATTTCTCGCAAAATAAATTCCTTTTCTAATGCTTCTTGATAGACACTTTCCAAAAAACCTGCACCAAGCTCCTTGTGAACTTCTATCGCGGCTCCGATAATAGAATATGTTTCATATTCATATAGCAGACTCATTGTTCCTCCTTTTGGTCCACTGATTGCGCCGTATGGCGACACGGATTATCGCTGATTTTGATAATTTTAATCCGTGTAAATCCGCGTTAATCCGCGGACAGGTTATCAATTTCTTTTTGTTTTTAGACATACCGGAACGTTCATAGTACAGACTGGCAATTTGCCGCTTAAGTTCACGGACAGACCAGTTGCCTTTTATACATTCAACCTCGTAAAAGAGACGTTTAAGGCTGTCGTCTATGGCTATCAGTTCTCTAAAATGACTAAACGAAAGCCTTGAAACAAGCAACTGTCCGCTGTTTTGCGGCGTAATTCCATTTTCTTGAATTCGGGAGACAGTGTCTCCCGAATCTGCGTCGGGGGAACGAATCGCGGCATCAATTCGGGACACAGTGAGTCCCGAATCTGTATCTGGCAACAGTTTGAATTCGGGACTCACTGTGTCCCGGATCTGCGGGTAGGAAAGATAAAATTGGCGATAGCGGCGTAATTCCCGTTCTTCCGTGCGGGGGATACGGTATTTTTCAAGTGAATTTGATAATTTTTCCAGCAATCGTTCGCCATATTCCGCCCGGTCCAAGCCGTTTTGTTCATATTCGCGGATATACAGCCCGAAAAGCCAGTTGCGCAATGTGAGTCCCACATTGATTGCTTGAGAAGTTTTGGCAAGGGTGGCATCGTTGACATCCTTTAAGGAACTTGAGCCTGTTCCAAAACTAATCGACTGTGCGCTAACGCGCACGGTTTTGGAACAGGCTCTTGGAAAAACCGGTCAAAGGCCCCGGTTTTTCCTTTAAATCTAAGGAAGCTGTTCCAAAACTGAAGTTTTGGAACAGCCTCACTTATGAGTTTTTTGAAATTCAATAATGTTTTTTTCGGCATCGGTTTATTCTCCATGTTATTCAATTAATACTGCGGGTTAATATCAGTTTTTCGCAACATCACCGTATACGCCGGACTTATAATGCCTTCGTAATACGCATATTCAATACCGCCCTGAAACGAGCGCAAACTGATAAAAAAATCTCCTGTTTTAACTAGTTTCAGTAAATGCAATTCTTTGGTTGCTTCTCCCGTCCGGCTGCCATACACCTTTTTGGGAACAACACCCATATTTTGACTTGCTACCAATAATGGTTTATCGGGATAACCTTTATCAACACGTTCCTTAAACACTGCCATGATGGGGATAGTATAGCAGATAAAAGGGAAAAGATAAGATGCAGTGGGGGGAAAGCCAACGGCAAGTTGCCGCCCCCTCGTTCCAGACACGCACTCCGGTCGATACGTCCACGCCTGCGGCGCGTCCGCACCTCCCTCCGTTTGGTCTTCCACTACCCCCTTCAGCGGGGACAAAACCATACGGTGCATGGTAAGCGTTGCTTGGCTTGGTGGGTGTGCCCCAAGCGTCCACGGATGGACGCAAAATAGAGCACGCCCCGGCACGGAAGTCCGAAGCAGGATGCTGAGGACTGTAGGGAGCCCCCGAAGGCGTCAAGGACGCCCCGCTCCCGGCCCGACGAAGGTGCCGTCCATCATCGTGGGCGAGGCCCCGTCATTGCGAGCGGAGCGAAGCAATCCGGCGGGGGCCTTTCCTGTCTGGATTGCTCACGTCCGCCAACGGCGAGTTGCCGCCTCCTCGTTTTGAAACAGTCTCTATTGACCTACCCTATTGACACGCAGCCCTAATAATACTAGAAATATAACCATGTCAACAGCCATTCGTGTCAAAAAAATCGCCGTAACCGGCGTGTTGTCCGCGCTCGTCATCGTTCTGGGCATCACCGGCCTCGGTGCTCTCAGGATACCCCCCGTGTCCATCACCATCATGCATGTTCCGGTCATCATCGGCGCGATCCTCGAAGGGCCGGTTGCCGGCCTTGTGATCGGTTTCCTCTTCGGTGTTTTCAGTCTCGTTCAGACGGCCATCATGCCGGGAACCGAGGCCGCGTTTCTGAACCCGCTCATCTCCATTTTGCCGCGCCTCTTCATCGGTCCGGCGGCGTGGCTCGTCTACTACGCATTCACGCACGCGCTCATGGGCAAAGCGGCTTCCGGCAACGGGCAGACACGCCCCATCGCCGAGATCGTCGCCATAGCGGGAAGCGCGTTTGTCGGAACACTCACCAACACCGTTCTCGTTCTCGGCGTACTCGGCCTCTTCAAATACTACCCGTGGGACGTGATCTTCCTCGTCGCCGTCACGAACGCCCCTCTCGAAGCCGCCTTTGCCGTCGTGATCGTTCTCGCCGTCGTTTCCGCATGGAAGCGCGTCTCGCTCGGCGGCAAGTCCCGCCTTTCACGGGAATAACCGCGATTTCCCCTTTATATACCCGCTCTCTTGCAAAATTTACGCAGTCTGGTATAATGAAGGTGTTCATAGCATCGTCCAAAACGGACACGATCGGAGGAATAAAATGACATCAGTATTACAGACTGCCCGTTACCAATACCAGCCAAAATTGCCGCCGGTGTTTGGCAACGGGCTTAATATCAGAGTCAAGCCGGGGACAGAGGCGGCGCAGTCTACGACGGTTTGCGTTGCGGATAGAGACGCGCTGGGGGCGTTGTTCAAGCATACGTACGGGAAACCGCCGGTTACGTTTGAGCCGGGGGAATATAATGCCGCGCTGGCGAAACCGCTTGTCGCCGGGGTCATCCTGTCGGGCGGACAGGCGCCGGGCGGGCACAACGTCATCGCGGGGTTGTTCGATGGGTTAAAAAAGGGAAACGCCGCATCCCGGCTTATCGGGTTCAGAGGCGGGCCGTCCGGTCTTATCGAGGACACGTATGTGGAGATAACCGGAGCGTTGATGGACGAGTACCGAAATACCGGCGGGTTCGACATGATTGGGTCGGGGCGGACGAAGATTGAGACGGATAAACAGTTTGCCGCGTCTCTTGAGACGGCCACAAAACGGGGGCTCGATGCGGTGGTCATCATCGGCGGCGACGACAGTAACACGAACGCGGCCCTGCTTGCCGAATACTTTGCCGAGAAGGGCTCGGCCGTTCAGGTGATCGGCTGTCCCAAGACGATTGACGGTGATCTCAAGAACGAGTACATCGAGGCGTCCTTCGGGTTTGATACGGCGTGCAAGACGTACAGCGAGCTTATCGGCAACATCGGGCGAGACGCGAATTCCGCCAAGAAATACTGGCACTTCATCAAGTTGATGGGCCGTTCCGCGAGCCATATTGCGCTGGAATGCGCGTTGCAGACCCACCCGAACATCTGCCTCATCTCCGAGGAAGTTGCCGCAAAACAGATGACGCTGGATGCGGTGGTGGACCAGATCGCCGAATCCGTGGTGAAACGCGCTGAAAACGGGGAAAATTTTGGCATCGCGCTCATTCCCGAAGGACTAGTCGAGTTTATTCCAGAGATGAAGACGCTCATCGCCGAGCTGAATGACCTCATGGCGGCGCACGAGGATGAGTTCTCCGGGTTGCATTCCTTTGGCGGACAACGGGCCTTCCTTGAAAAATATTTGTCGCGGGAGAGTACCGCCGTTTTCGAGAGCATCCCCGAAGAGATCGCCAAACAACTCCTCTTCGACCGCGATCCCCACGGCAACGTGCAGGTTTCCCGCATCGAGACGGAAAAACTCATTGTCGAGATGCTGGAAAAGCGGCTTGCCAAGATGAAGGCGGAGGGCCTCTATAAAGGAAAATTCTCGGCACTGGGACACTTTTTCGGCTACGAGGGCCGGTGCGCGTTTCCGTCAAACTTCGACGCGGACTACTGCTACTCCCTCGGCTACACGGCCTTCATGCTCATTGCAAGCGGGCTCTCAGACTACATCTCCAGCGTCCGCAACATCTCCGGGCCTGCCTCGGCGTGGACGGCGGGCGGCGTTCCCCTCACGATGATGATGAACATGGAACAGCGGCACGGCAAACAGAGGCCCGTCATTAGGAAAGCGCTCGTGGAACTCGACGGCGCGCCGTTCAAGGAATTTGTCTCCCACCGTGCCGAATGGGCCGTGAAAACCCGCTTCGTTTATCCCGGCTCCATCCAGTACTACGGCCCGCCCGAAGTATGCGACCAGCCGACCATCACGCTCAAATGGGAACACCCGCCTGTTGCGTGAACACCTTTCCTACCATGTGGTAATGGGGAAAGAATCCGGGTAATCTGTGGAGGCTGTTCCAAAACCTCAAATTTTGGAACAGCAACCTTTAGAAAGTGCAGTTTTGTAAGGCTTTAGCCCGAGAAACGACAATAGCCGAAGGCGACAGTCTGCCAAAACTCGCTCAAGTTTTGGAACAGCCTCCATGGACCATTTTTTGCTTACGTTGTTGCAAGCGCTTACTTCCTTCGTCTGGGCTTGAAAATCGGGTCGAAGTATTTGTCCATGTCGACTTTTTTCGTCACGATTTTCAACAACTTGTTGTAGATGAAAAAGGAGGCGGCGAGGGCGGCGATGAAGACGAAGGGCAACGCCCCCGTGGAGACATCAGGCGGCAACAGACGGACACAGACGACAAAGAGCAGGATAAACACGAGAATCGTGATGAGGATGTTCACCACCGTCGCGCCGAGTACAAAGAGCAACGTATTGACTTTTTTGTTCATTTCTTTTTCGACCTCCATTCGTTAGGACTTATCAGGATGGACAAGAGCCAGAGCAGTACGCAGACCACCACGCTTGAGTCGGCCACGTTGAACGTCGGCCAGCGTTCAAAGCCGAAAAGCCCGTAGAACTTCACCGAGATAAAATCCACGACCCCGTCCGGGCGCAGGATGCGGTCTGTCAGGTTGCCGAGTCCTCCCCCCACGATACCCGCGATGGCCCAGCGTTGCAACCTCGTGAACTCGCTCGACGTCATGTAGTACCAGATGAGGAACCCGAGCACCACGAGCGGCAGCACGATAAAAAGAAAAGGCCGGACCGATTCGGGCAAGTCACGCCCAATACTAAACGCCACCACCTTGTTCCGCACGTGCCAAATCTCAAGAAGGCCGTCTCCGCTCTCGTCCACGAAAAGCTTCTTGATGATCGCCCCAATCGGCCAGTTCGCCGCAATCAGCGACTTGGTCACCTGATCAATGATAATCACCACCGCCGTCAGCAAAAACGGCGCGAGTTTTTCCCTCAGCAACATTCTGTCTCCACTCATCATCATTTCTCCTCTGTTCCGGCGAAAACGCGCAAGCCCGCGAGCCTGATTTCGCCGTGTTTTAAGATGGGCCGTGAAGGTACGGTGGGGGGAAGTCTCCCCCCTGCCTCCAGACCGCCGCTTGCGCTTAGGGTCTTACGGCACCCCCCTCAGCGGGGGACACCCCCGCAACGCCCCCGTCCCTCCGGGAGGAAAGCGGCGTTACAATCCCGTCGGCACGTCGATGAACTCCGCATCCATGCCGAGATCCGCCTTGACCCGCTCCATCACAGCGCGGACACCGTACACTTCCGTGTTGTAGTGTCCCCCGGCGATCACATTGATCTTCGCCTCCAGCGCCATATAATAGAAGGAATGTGAAGCCTCCCCGGTAACATAGAGATCGACACCCTCGTCAATCGCCTGGATAACCTCCGGCGCCGCGCCGCCCGATATGACGGCGGCAGTCTCACATAACCCCTTCCCGAAAGCATACACCGCAATCGGTTCTCTGTCCATAAAGGCGATTTTCTTCACCGCCTCGTCCATCCGCAACGGCTTGGCAAGATTCCCCTTGTAACCGATCTTTTTCCCGTGGTACTCCCCAAACGGCACAGGCTGCTCGATGCCAAGCAACCCAGCAAGCACCGCATTGTTCCCCACTTCCAGCGCGGCGTCAAGCGGCAAGTGACAGGCATAGAGCGCGATGTTGTTGGCAAGGAGAAAGGCCAGCCGTTCGCGGTGAATGCCCGAAACGGCGAGCGGCCTCCCCCAGAAGAGGCCGTGGTGCACGAAAACGAGATCCGCCCCCGCCGCCTTCGCCCGCCTGAACGTTTCCTGCGCCGCGTCAACGGCAAACGCGATCTTGCGGATGGCCGCCCCGTCGTTGTCCACCTGAATGCCGTTGAGCGAGCTGTCGCACGTGGCATAACGCTCCATGTCGAGCAACTTCTTGAAATAACCGTCTAATTCTTTCGTCGTCATGACTTTCTATTATAAGGCGATTTCAACGAAAATACTATATCGGAACGAAATGTTCCGGCAAGTCCAATTTCAAAACCTCAAGCGGTGGTACTGGGCAGATCTCTCTCAAGGCCATCAGCTGGCCGATGGCCCGCCGTCTTCGAGTGGAAATAGAACCGGACCGAAAACGTCTGCTCAATGAACTGGGTTCATCATCCACTGCATAATTTTAGGCGGTTCGAACCCGTCGGCGGGCTTGTGGATAGAGTCTGGGAAGGCTATTTGTAACGCCGTTTTGTCCGTAAACCGGGGGGCTTTGCCCTAACCTTGACCCACAGAATCATGCGAGGAACTCCCGGTAAGCCAGCAAGATATATAACTTCATCAGTCCTATCCATACCGTCTTCACCCCGGGTGGCCCGTCACTGGGCGCCCGTTT
>JAISZQ010000119.1 GCA_031269165.1 Spirochaetaceae bacterium | reverse complement strand
CCGCCCCCCCACCGACTGGGTTGTGTCGGGGGGGGGTTTTTGCCCTTTTTTTGTTTTTGGGGGGGGGGCGCCCCCCCCCCCTAAACACCACGACTGAAAGTTGAGACGGGGGCGTTACGGGGGGCGGGCCCCTACAGCCCTCCGCGTCCTGCTTCGGGCTTCCGGGCCGGGGCGTGGCACACCGTAGGTGTGCTTCCGTAATGCGTCCATCCGTGGACGCTTGGGGTACGCCCACGATGCGCCCAAGGGCCTCCGCGATGATTCGGGGGGCGTTGCGGGGGAACTCCCCCGCAGAGGGGGTAGCGTAAGACGCGAAGCGGCTGGAGCGAGGGGGAGACTTCCCCCTTTTGCTGAGATTTTGAACGGACTTTCAGTCCCCCAGGCTCCTTGTCGTCCGGGGAAAGGGCATTGCGATGAAAAGAGTTATACTGATACCTGATTCGTTTAAGGGTACGATGAGTTCGGCGGAAGTTTGTTCGGTGATGGAATCGTCGATCAGGCGGTTTTATCCTCGGGCAGAGGTGAGGAGCGTTCCGGTGGCGGACGGCGGGGAGGGGAGTGTCGACGCTTTTCTCGGCGCGCTGGGCGGCAAAAAGATCGCGCTTCCGGTACGTGGCCCTTTTTCCGAGGACGTGCCGTCTTTTTACGGCATTTTGGCCGACGGGAAGACGGTGGTCATCGAGATGGCCGCCTGTTCCGGGCTCCCGCTTGCCGAGGGCCGGCTCAATCCTCTGCTGACGACGACCTATGGGGCGGGGCAGCTTATCAAGGCGGCGGTGCAAGCCGGTTGCTCGAAGATCATCATGGGGCTGGGCGGAAGCGCGACAAACGACGGCGGGTGCGGCGCGGCGGCTGCGCTGGGCGTACGTTTTCTCGACGGCGCGGGAAATCCCTTTGTGCCGACCGGCGGTACGCTTGCCGAGATCCGGCATATTGACCGGGAGGGGCTTGATCCCGCGCTTGCCAAAGTGGAGATCGTAACGATGTGCGACATCGACAACCCGCTCTACGGAAAGACCGGCGCGGCCCACGTCTTCGGCCCGCAGAAAGGGGCCACGCCGCCCATAGTCGAGGCGCTTGACGCAGGTCTCCGCCATCTCGCCGATGTGGCGGCATCCTCTTTGGGCATAGACGCGGCTATGATGCCCGGCGCGGGCGCGGCAGGCGGGATGGGTTACGGGATGCGTGTCTTTCTCGGCTCCCAACTGAGGATGGGCATAGAAACGGTGCTTGACACGGTTGATTTCGACGCTCTTTTGCGCGGCACAGACGCGGTGTTTTCAGGCGAGGGAAAGATTGACTCCCAAAGTCTGCGCGGCAAGGTCATCTCCGGCATCGCGCGGCGTACCAAGAAAGCCGGGGTTCCGCTCATCGCTGTGGTCGGGGACATCGGCGACGGCATTGATGCCGCTTACGACAGGGGCCTCACGGCTGTTTTCAGCATAAACCGCGTGGCCGTCCCCTTTAGCGAGGCGAAAAAGCGCGCCAAGAACGATCTGCGGCTCACGATGGACGAGATCATGCGGCTCTCCCAAGCGGCGGGGAAATGGGGTGAGGGATAGCCCGCAGATTATCTGAGGCTGTTTCAAACCCCCGCAAAAGGGGGCATTGGCAAATTGCCGCGCCTTCCCCCTCGCTCCGGTCTACGCCCTACGCTACCCCCTTCAACGGGGGTCAGACCCCCGTAACGCCCCCGAATCACGGCGGAACATTGCGTCCCGCAGGGTTCGCCCCGCCCCCGGATCACAGCGGAGGATGTCATTGCGAAGTGAGCGGCAACTTGCCGTTGGTGAAGCAATCCAGACAAGATATCCGCTGGATTGCTTCGCTCCGCTCGCAATGACGAGAGGCCCACTCGCAATGACGAGAGACCCGCTCGCTCAATGAGGAACCCGCTCGCAATGACGAGGGATTTGCTCGTTCAACGAGGGACTCACCCGCAATGACGAAGAATAACGGGGCGGGCCCGTCATTGCGAACCCGAAGGGTGAAGCAATCCAGACAAGATTGTCGTCCACTGGATTGCTTCGCTCCGCTCGCAATGACAAAGGGCTCGCTCGCAATGACGAGAGACCCGCTTGCCTCAATGAGGGACTCACCCGCAATGACGAAGAATAACGGGGCGGCACCGTCATTGCGAGCCCGAAGGGCGAAGCAATCCAGACGAGGAATTCCTCCACAATAAAACATTCTGAAAAAAATGCGAAAAATCATCGAAAAAACGCCCAAAAACGAACATTTCTCTTGACAAGCCGAGAAAGTCGGGCGATAATGAACGTAGGATTGTTACCGGCGCAATACCGGGCATTACCTGTTTATGAACATGGACAATAACGGGTAGTGTGGATGACGAATATTCACGAACACAATAGTAGCATCTTCTTCGCTGAGGCCCGCCTTGTCTATTCCCATTGGGAGACAGGGGTACTGTTTTGGTAACCTGCGGACCGGGTAACCGGGACGTAAATATAAATTTGAGGAGTATGAAAATGGCAAAGGATTTTGGAAAGACAGCCCAGGGCGTATTGAACGGCGTGGGCGGCAAAGAGAACGTGAGGAGCGTTGTGCACTGCGCGACGCGCCTCCGGTTCACGCTGGTTGACAGCGCGAGGGCAAACGACGACGCGGTAAAGGGGACCGCGGGCGTGGTGAGCGTGGTCAAGGCGGGCGGTTTGTACCAGGTGGTCATCGGGAACGATGTGCACGAGGTCTTCGAGGAGCTGGGGAAACTGGGTGTTCTCGTCGATGCTGGGGCATGGGGGGGGGGGCCTCCCTGGAGAAGCAATCCATCGGAAATATGCTGATTGGAACAATTTCCGGCGTGTTTACTCCGATTCTTCCGGCGTTGATGGGCACGGGCATCATCAAAGGCGTAATCTCCATTCTGACCACGGCGTTTCCGGGCTGGGCTGCGTCAGGCGATATGTCCTACACGGTGCTTCAGGCTGCGGGCGATGCGCTCTTGTACTTCCTGCCTATTCTGGTCGCCTATACTTCGGCGCAGAAGTTCGGCCTTGACCCGCTTCTCGGCATGGTGATTGGCGCGGCACTGATCTACCCGGACATCGTGGCTCAGTATCCCTTCGGGCCGTGGAGCATTCACCAGTTTCTGGGCCTCGACATTCTCGTGCTGGTGCGGTATAGCGGTACCGTCCTTCCGTCGATCATTGCGGTCTGGTGCGCGACCAAACTATACAAGTATTTCCGCAACGCGCTCCCTTCGGCGGTAAAAAACTTTCTGGGGCCTTTTTTTACGTTGCTTATCATGATTCCGGCGACTTTCCTGGTTGTGGGCCCCGTCTTCGGCCTCACTGGTTTGGGTATTCAGTTGGGAGTTCAGGGCATCTCCAATATCAAGTGGGTCGGGCCGGTTGTGTTGGGCGTTGTCATCGGCTTCTTCTGGCAGGTGCTGGTGATTTTCGGTCTCCATTGGGCACTGATACCCATTATTATCGCCGAGTTCGCGACTATAAACCCCATCTGGGGAACGGGAGTGTCGGTACTGGGTATCCTTCCTGCTCCCACCATCTCAATGACCGGCGCCGTTTTCGGCATGGCACTCAAAATCAAGAATGCGGAACGAAAATCCGCCGCAATCGCCGCAGGTGTCGGGGGAATTTTCGGCATTACCGAGCCGATCATTTACGGCTTTACCCTGCCAAAGAAAAAACCTTTCTTCCAAGCCTGCGTTGTCGCGTCAGTCGTTGGCGGCCTCGCGGAATTCGCGGCAAATTTTATCTCCGATGGCCACGGTTTGGTTGTCATGCCGGGCGGGCAGGGCGTGTTCCAGTTACCCAGTATGCTCATTCCCGGTTTTGAGGGCAGCGTGGCAAACTTTCTTATCGGGGCGAGTGCCGTTGTTGTGGCGGCTCTGGCAGGGATGATCCTTGTGTACCTCACCTACAAGCCGGACGAGGCGGAACTGAAGGTGGTGAAAGAAGTCGTCATCGACACGTCCAAAGTGAACACCGCCAAAGCGAAAAAGGTTTTCGCCCCGGTAAGGGGGCGCGTTCTCCCCATCACCCAGTCCGCCGATCCAGCCCACCAGCAGGAAGCGGTCGGCAAGGGCGTATGCTTCATGCCGCTGGGAGGGAAAATCTACGCGCCCTTTGACGGCACGGTCGAGATGGTCTTTGACACGAAGCACGCGATCAACATCAAGTCCCACGACGGCGTGGAAGCGCTGATCCACTGCGGCATCGACACGGTGAAGCTGGGCGGCAAGGGCTTTACGACCCACGTGAAAGACGGCGAGGCGGTCAAAGCGGGCCAGTTAATCTTGGAATACAACAAAGACATCATCGCGCGGGCCGGATTCAGCCTCGAAACGCAGGTTGTTATCACCAACACAGGCGACTACACGTCCATCACCCAAGCGAAAACCGGGGATTGCGCGGTGGGCGATGTGGTGTTGTATGTAGAGCCTGTTTCAAAACACGAGTGAGTTTTGACAGGTTGAGCCAAAGACTTTGCAGTTTCTCAGGCTAAAACCCTGCGAAACTGCGCTTTTTCAAGGTTGCAGGGCAAACAAAGTTTGCCCTGTCAAACCTTGAGGTCTTGAAACAGTCTCGACTTAAAGTTTTTTCACCTTTTTCACGGTTTTTTCGCGTCAAATTAAAGCAGGACAGTTCCCAACGCCTTAATAGAGGGTATAAGGCTGTTCCAAAACTTCTGTTTTGGAACAGCCCCATCTATTATACAGGAAGGTGTCTATGAAAGGGCCCAG
>JAISZQ010000068.1 GCA_031269165.1 Spirochaetaceae bacterium | reverse complement strand
CGTATTCGCATACATTCGCGTACATTCGCGGACAAAAAAACTAAAAATCTGTGTGATCCGTTGACCACTCTTATATTCCATTGGCTTAAGTTGTTGACAGTGGGAGACTTCCCCCTTTTTCTGGGTTTTTTAACAGGCTTTGAAAAGATTCTGAACAGGCTCTAAGAGGGTTTTTGGTACAAAAATCCGGGTAATCAGGATTGCCGTACAGGGCGCAATCTGCGGACCTTTCTTGACGGGATTGCTTCGTCGCTTCGCTCCTCGCAATGACACCTTCACCTCTTATCCCTTATAATCCGGGTAATCAGGGCTCCATTCGCACAACGCGCGTTCTTGCTTTTCCCTCTATCTGAACGCGCTTGCGGCGGGGGGTTTTATTCTCCCCTTATCTCACCCATCTGGAGGACGTTTACCTCCGGGACGATTTCCCGTACGGAGAGGACGATGAGGTCGGGGACTTCACGCTCGGTGGACTGTTTGACGAGGGCGCGGGTCGGTTCGGCGCAGAGGATGACGGGCTGGATCATTCCGGCGTTCTTGGCGTTGCTGAGGGTGCGGGAAAGGGCGATTATCCAGGCTTTTTGTTTGGCCGGTTCCATCGCGGCGATTTTGCCGGAGGGGGTTTCCACTTGGCTGTTCAGAATTTCAGTTTCGAGCGCTTGATTGATGGTCAACACGCGGATCGTACGGGTTTCCTCGTCGGCGTATTGGAGGCAGATTTGCCGGGCCAACGCTTGGCGGGCCTTTTCGATGAGGAAGGGGACATTCTTCGTGATGACGGAGAACTCGGCGAGGGCTTCGAGAATGCCCACGGTGTTGCGGATGGAGACTTGTTCGCGCAGCAAGCCTTGTAGCACCTTCTGGATTTCGCCGACCGAGAGGTTTTTCCGCGCTTCTTCGACCACGGAGGGGTAGTCCTGCTTGAGGGCTTCGAGGATCTTGCTCGTCTCCTGCATTCCGAGAATCTCGGCGGCGTGGTGGCGGATGATCTCGGTGATGTGGGTGGCGATGATGGACGGCGGATCGACCACGGTGTAACCGGCCCGCTCGGCCTCGTCGCGCTTGTCCTCGGCAATCCACGTGGCGGGGAGGCCGAAGGCCGGGTCAACGGTCTTCTCGCCGGGGATGTCGACCGTCACGCCACCGGGGTTCATGCAGAGGTAGTAGCCGCGCCGGATCTTCGCCCGCCCCACTTCCATACCCTTGATCTTGAAGCAATACTCGGCGCTGTCCAGGCGCATATTGTCGATGATGCGAATCTTGGGGATAACGAGGCCCAGTTCCAGCCCCGCCTCTTTGCGGAGCCGCTGGATGCGCTCAACGAGTTCCGCGCCCTTGTCCTTGTCAACCAGCGGGATAAGCCCGTAGCCGAGTTCCAGCGAGAGGGGGTCAAGCGGCACGACCGGGGAGAGGGCCGCGTCGTCCGTTTCAGCTTTCTGTTTTTCTTTGGCTTTGGCCTCGGCTTCGGCAAACGAGGGCTTTAACGCCTTGCGCCTGAGTGTCCATGCGTAAAACGCGATGAGGGCGGCCATCGGGACAAGGACATACCACGGGAAGCCGGGAAGGACGGCGAGGAAGAGCAACACTCCGGCGGAAATCCAGTAGATGCGCCGGTCGCGGGAAAACTGTTTCGTGATCTGTTCGTCAAGCGGCGCGCCGGCGGAAGCGGCGCGGGTAACGATGACGCCGACGGCGGTCGAGACGAGGAGGCTGGGGAGTTGGGAGAGAAGGCCGTCGCCGACAGAGAGCGAGATGTAGTTTGCGATGGCGTCGCTCGCCGACTCGCCGTGGATGGCGATACCGACGATGAAGCCGCCCACGATGTTGATCACCGTGATGAGGATGCCGACGACGACGTTGCCGGAGATGAACTTGCTCGCGCCGTCCATCGAGCCGTAGAAGTCGCTCTCCATCTGGATTTCGCGCCGCTTCTGGTTGGCCTCTTCCTCGGTGATCGCCCCGGCGTTGTACTCGGCTTCGATGGCCATCTGTTTGGGCCCCATCGCGTCGAGCGTGAACCGGGCGGCAACTTCCGAGACGCGGCTCGCGCCCTTCGTGATGACGATGGCCTGTACCGCGATGATGACGATGAATATGATGAAGCCGACAACGAGGCCCTCGGTGCCGCCCGACCCGACGACAAAACTGGCAAAGGCGCGGATCATTCTGCCGTCAAAGCGCGCGCCCCGCGTGAGGATGAGCCGTGTCGAGGAAACGTTGAGCGCGAGGGAGAACACCGTTACCACGAGGAGTACCGTCGGGAAGATGCTAAAATCGGTGGCCTTCTGGGTGTAGAGCACGTTAAGCAGAATGAGGAGGCTTAAAATCAGGTTGAATGCCATGAGCGTGTCGAGCAGAACGGTGGGAAGCGGGATGATGATCATCATCACCACCGACACGATCGCCGCCGGCATAAAGAGTCCCTGTACGTTTATCCGTGGCAGTCCCAGTCCCGCCGGTTCCGCTATGTCAGCCATCTTGCCCTCCCGTGGACGGTGCGGACGGTGTGCCCGTCTCGGCAGCACGGGTAACGACGAAACCGGCGGCGGTCGAGACCAAGAGGCTGGGCACGAGGAAAAGGAGACCGTCACCGATAGCAAGCGAGATGTAGTTTACGAGGGCCTCGCCCGACGATTCGCCGTGGATCGCCACCCCAACGACGAGGCCGCCAATAATATTAATCGCCGTGATGAGGATGCCGACGACGACATTGCCGGAGATGAACTTGCTCGCGCCGTCCATCGCGCCTGAGAAGTCGCTCTCCATCTGGATTTCGCGCCGTTTCTGGTCGGCCTCTTCCTCGGTGATCGCCCCGGCGTTGTACTCAGCTTCGATGGTCTTCAGTTTGGGGCCCATCGCGTCGAGCGAGAACCGGGTGGCGACTTCCGAGATATGGCGCGCGCGCTTGGCAATGACGATGGCCTGTGCTATGGTGATAATGATGAATAGGATGAAGCTGACGACAAGGCCCCCGGTGCCACCCACCCCAGCGACAAATTGGGAAATGGCGCGGATCATTCTGCCGTCAAAGCGCGCCCCCTGGGTGAGGATAAGCCGTGTTGACGAAACGTTGAGCGCGAGGGAAAACACCGTTACCACGAGGAGTACCATCGGGAAGATGCTAAAATCGGTGGCCTTCTGGGTGTAGAGCACGTTGAGCAGAATGAGAAGGCTTAAAATCAGGTTGAACGCCATGAGCGCGTCGAGCAACCCCGTGGGGAGCGGAACGATGAGCAACACGACCACCGCCACGACCGCCGCCGGCATAAAGAGTCCTGCTCCTTTTATCTTCGGCAGTTCCGACCCCGCCGTTATATCAGCCATATTGCCCTCCCGCAATGTTTGACTACGCCGGTAATGGTACCCGCATGAAATAATGGTACCCCGTTTTCAAACATTTGTCAAGATGCCGCAATGGTGGGGACGCCTCCCTCTGTCAACAACTTAAGAATTTTGTCCGCGGATTGACACGGATTTTCACGGATTATACCCCGCTCGATCCGTGTTAATCCGCGAAAATCTGCGGACCTTTCTTTTCTTTTTGCTTCCGTTGTTGACCGTAGAAGGCGTGGCAATTTGCCAATGCCCCCTTTTGCGGGGGTTTGAAACAGCCTTTATTGCATAAATCAGTGCTTCCTGAGAGGAAGCACTATAACCTGCCCGTGCGCGGTTACGGAGTGACGCCGCCTACGACCGTCATGCGCCCGTCCGTTGCCGGAACAACCGTCCCCTGCGCCTTGATGTACTCGCCGACCACGTAGGAGAGAAGCAGCGACGTGTTAAACGGGTTTTCGCTCTTGGTTAGCGCCTCGTAGCCGTCACCGCCCTTCATCATATAGTCGTTCGTACAAAAGCGATAGAGTCGGTCGGGGTCAACCGGCGCGCCCCCGATGGTGAGGTTGGTGATCTTGCCCGCGCCACCCGACAGATCCAGCGTGTAGCGCGCCTCTTTCGAGAACTGGGGAAAGCCGCCCACGCCCTGCGGCACCGTCGCGATAAAGTCAAACAGCGCGAGAATGTCGCTGCCCTTGAGCGAGGCGATAAAAAGATAGTTCTCGAAGGGCAGTACCGTAAGCACCCGTTCCTGCGTGATAGGGCCCTTGGGCAGTTCGGCGCGAATACTGCCGCCGTTATGGAACGCGAAATCGAGTTTTTGGTTGTAAATTTTCTCAAAATACCACACATTCGCGTCGGCGATCAAGTTGCCGAGGGCCGTTTCCCCATAGCGGGGGAGCCGGTTGCCGAAGGCAAAGGCGGCGGATGCCTCGCCGACCACTTCTTTCAGGCTCTTGTTTGCCTCCGTGATGTACGGTTCGAGCATCGCGGCGACTTCCGCATCCGGTTCAAAGCCCGGCGTCCCTTCTGTTCCCCCGATTGCTACGGGCCCCCAGTCAAAATCGGTAATCTCGCCCGCCGAGACGGTGATAACGCCCTTGCCGACATACTTTCCCCATTCGTTGGCCGTCACGATCCACGTGTTCCCCACCTTGCGCGGTTCCTCAAAGAACGAGTGGGAATGGCCGTCGATGATGATGTCGATGTCCGGCACCGCCTCGGCAAGCGCGGGAGAGGTGACGTGGTCGGGGGCCTCCTGCACGTCGCCAATGTGGGTCAGGCCGATGATGATGTCAACCTTCTTCTTTTTCAGGGCCGCAACCGCGTCTTGTGCCGCCTCGATTTCAGGGACAAAGGTAAGACTCTTGTCGGGGCTGGCGACAATCTTGGTGCGTAGCGTGGTAATCCCGAATATACCGACCGTGTAACCCTCGTACTGCTTGATGAGGTACTGGTTTCCACCCAAAAACGTGCTTCCTTCCTTTATATTGGACGACACAAAGGGGAAATCGGCGCGTGCCAACTGTTCCCGCAAAACGGCGATCGGCTTGTCAAACTCGTGGTTCCCGAAGGTCGCCACATCGTAGCCCATCAGGTTGTACGCGGTGAAGTCCGGCTGCGCGTCAAACATATTGGACAGAGCGGGGCCGGTGTTGATGTCTCCCGCGTCAACGAGCAACACGTCCTCGTAATCGGCGCGAACGCTCTTGACAAACGCCGCCCGCTCGGCAAGCCCGCCCTTCCCGCCGTTGGGCAGAATCGCCCCGTGATGGTCGTTGGTGTGCAACAAGACGAGGGCATGCGCTGTCGCGTCCCTGGCGCACGTAAGCAACGGCAGAACCGCCAGCGCGATAACGGCCAGTGCCCCGATAAGCCTCAGCCCAATCCGGAGGTTCCCCAGGAATCTTGGGAACCCCCTGTTCTTATTCGATACTCTTTGCATGTGTTTCTCCTTTTTTCATCATAGCGGCTCAATGTCAAATCCCTATGAAAAAACCGTTAAATATATGAAAAATTACGGCCAACAAGTTAAGCAAAAAGAAAGAAATATCTGCGGATTATACGGATTTTTACACGCGAGCCCGTTCCAAAACCCCACGAGGTTTTTTCCTCACCGTGATTCGGGGGCGTTACGGGGGCAGAGCCTACAACCCTCAACGTCCTGTTTCGGGTTTCCGGCCGGGGCGTACTCAGTCCTGCGTCCGTCCGTGGACGCTTGGGGTACGCCCACAAAACCATGCACCGCATGGTTTTGTCCCCGTTGAAGGGGGTAGCGTAGGGCGTAGACCGAAGCGAGGGGGAAGACGCGGCAATTTGCCGATTCCCCCTTTCGCTGGGTTTTGGAACAACCTCACGCTTAAATCCGTGTCGCCATTTGGCGCGATCCGCGTAATCTGCGGACAAAAATTCTTAACTTGCCGACAGTGGTTAATGTCCTCCGTGACTATATTGCCAAAAAGCCGTTATTCTGTCAATAATAGGGTATGAATAGCGTGTGCAACAGAACGTCCGTAGAGACGCTCGAAATCGTGAAACTCGGCGGCGAGATTCTCAGGCAGAAAGCCGTTCCCGTAACCGTATTTGGTCAAAGGCTTGAAGAAACAGTCGCACGGATGATAGAGGCGTTGGACAAAGCCCAAGGAGTCGGGCTTGCCGCCCCGCAAGTCGGTATCGGCGAACGCTTTTTCGTGGTACAGATCAAAGGCGAGGTCCCGATTGTCTTCGTGAATCCCTCGATCATCGAAACGTCCCCGGAAACCGTCGCCTGTGAGGAAGGTTGCCTCTCGCTCCCCGGCAGTTACGCCGACGTAGTCCGTCCCTCTGCCGTCAAAGTCCAAGCCTTCGACACCAAAGGCCGCCCGTTCACCCTCGAATGCGCCGGTCTCTTGGCCCGCGTTGTCCAACACGAGAACGACCACCTCGACGGCATCCTCTTTTACGACCACCTCTCGGAACTCAAACAGAAAAGACTGCTCGAAAAATACGAAAAAATCGCCAAACACAAACCGGGCCGCAAACACCGATGACGATGAACGAGAGGATGGGGATACCTTCAAGGCGTTATCCTACTCGATGAGCAGTTCTATGTCCCGTGACGCCCCCATGTACCGTTCGTTGCCGGAAAAAACGACGGTAACGCGGTAAACACCCTTTTCGGCGGGCGGAGAAGGAAGCGCAACAGAACCGTTGTGCGCGAAATAGGAAAAGACGAGGGACGGGTCTTGCGGCGGTTCGGCAACCGCTGTGATCGTCTTCGGCTTCCCGTCATAGAGAAAACGCTGGACGGGCTCGGCCGCGATGGTGATAAAAGCCTTCTGAATGTGATATTCGATCTTAATCGGGCGTCCCTGCCGATACCCGTTCCCCTCAGGCCGCTCGACGCGGGCATAGTAATCGCCCACCTCGGAAGGCGGTTCAAGGTTGCCGTTAAGCCCGTGTTCCCAGTCTTCCTCCGACCGAAAATACGTGACGACGAAGGGCGCAACATCCTCCTTCGCGGCCTTCACCTCGACCGGCTGGTTCCGCCCGTTGTACTGCGTATGCTGATAGGTTGCCGACGTGATAATCGGCGCGTCTTCCAGCCCCCGCTTTCCCGCCGCGCAGGAAACCCCCGTCAACCCTACAACCACAACAATTCCCCACAGAGTAATATTCCTCATACCCCGCGCCTCCTTCTCATTATCTCTCGCCTCTCATCCGCTCTGCTCTTAAGAGCCTGTTCAAAATCTCAGCAAAAGGGGGAAAGCCTTCCACTGTCAACAACTTAAGAATTTTGGTCCGCGAATGGCGCGAATAAATACGAATAATACATACCCATCAGCGCGCATTCGCATACATTCGCGGACAAAAAACTAAAAATCTGTGTAATCCGTTGACCACTCTTATATTCCATTTGCTTAAGTTGTTGACAGGGGATGCCATCCCGCTTCTGGATTGCTTCACCCTTCGGGTTCGCAATGACGATGCCACGCGAGGGCCAGCAGACGGTGCCCCCCCTGTCGGCCACATCGGGGTGCCCATTCCGCCGCCTCTATTTCGGGTCTGTTCCTGTCGGGGCGGGCTTGTCTCCCTCGCGCTTCACGTTATCGGTTCACCCACACCGTCATCTCTCCCCGTCCGCGATTTGCCCAAGCGTAGTAGGGGATGAAACGAAGGGGCCTCTCCTCAAGAGCGGCGTCCTCCACGGGACGGTAGAGATCGTCTTTCGGCCAGTCCTTTTCGCGTTTTCCGGTGAAGGAGACGACCGTTACCCCTTCCAAGAGATCTTTCTCGTACCGAGCCGAATAGTTGCCGGGCGTTCCCAAGCGGAGGCGGTAAAGCTCGGCGCCGTTATCCGCTTCTTCGAGGCAGTATACCACCGGCCCGCGTGTTACCGCCGCTTTTCCCCGGTTTTCCCGCACGTGAGGGCTGCTCTCCACAAGCGTAACCGGCATATCGAGGATGAGGGAGAGCCTGTCGCCGCTCTTCCATTCGCGTTTGATAAGGGCGTAACCGTCTTGTACCACGGGGGTAATTTTTTCCCCGTTCAGTTCCAGCGTGTACGACCGGCACCAGCCGGGGATGCGAAGGCCGTAGGTGAAGAACGCGCCGCCTGATGGTGTGGTAAACGTAATAGCCACACGGCCATCCCACGGATAATTGGTTTCCGTTTTGAGAAAAACCTCCTTGCCGCCAACGGTACATTGTGCCTCGTTCCCCAGGTACAAATGGGTGTACAGGGTATCGGCGTTGAGGGAATGGACATACGTTCCCAACGACGCGATGATACGGGCCAGGTTCGGGGGACAACAGGCGCAGGCGAACCACTTCTGCCGTTCAATCTTAACATGGGCCATCCTTGCGTCTTTCAGGCTGGCTTCAGGCAACGCCTCAAGCGGGTTTACATAGAAGAAAGCCGTGCCGTCCAGAGACATACCGCTCAAGATGCCGTTGTACAGGGCCTTTTCCAGCACATCCGCATAGCCGCTCCGGGGGGCGAGAGAACTCATCCGCCGGGCAAAGAAGGCAAGGCCGATGGCGGCGCAGGTTTCGCCATAAACGGTGTCGTTAGGAAGAGCGTAGTCATAGGAAAAAGATTCCCCGTAAACGGACTGCCCTATGCTGCCGGTAATATACATCTGCTTTTGGGAAATATTGGCAAACAGGGCCTCGCACGCCTCCGTGAGTTTTTTATCCCCGGTAAGACGCGCCGCGTCTGCCATACCCGCATAAAGGTACACCGCCCGCACCGCATGGCCTTCGGCGACGCGCTGTTCCCGCACGGGCTTACCGGCCTGGTAGTATTGATATTGGAAGTAACTGTCCTTCCAGTAAAAATCGTTCCGGTTTCGTTGCGTTTCTTCCGCAAAGTAGAGCGGCTGTTGTCCCCGCTGATCGATAAAATACGTTGCCAGTTTGAGGTGTTTTTCATCGTTGGTAACGCCGTAGAGCCTCACGAGGGCCATCTCGGCGATCTCGTGGCCCGGGTAGCCGTGGAGTTTTCCTTCCTCCGGGCCAATATGACCTCTGATACATTCGGTGTAACGGATCAGCGCGTCCAGCAGTTTCCGTTTTCCCGCAGCCTCGTAATAGGCGACGGCGGCTTCCAGAAAATGCCCGAAACAGTAGAGTTCGTGGTTGTCTTTCAAGTTGGTAAAGCGCTTGTCCAGCCCGTTGATGATATAGTAGGTGTCGAGATAACCGTCGTCCTGCTGCGCGTCGCAAATAATGTCGATGGCCCCGTCCAGCCGCTCTTCCAGTTCCGGGTCGGGATGCCACACGAGGGAGTAGGACGCCGCCTCGATCCACTTGGCAA
>JAISZQ010000016.1 GCA_031269165.1 Spirochaetaceae bacterium | reverse complement strand
TTTTACCCCCCCGTACCCGTTTCCCCCCGTTTTTCCCCCCGGCAAACCGGGGCCACCGCCCCCGTTTCGCCGGGCGAAAACGGCGTTACAGATAGCCTCGATTCCCTAACGACGGCGGGCCATCGGTTGGCCGATGGCCTTGGGAGAGGTCTGCCCAGTCCCGCCGTGCCATCGTCCATACCGGAACAGGCAGGCACCGTGGTTTTGAAACAAACTCAAAAGTGTTAAGTTTTTGTGAAAAAATGCCGATAATTGCGATGTAAGTCTAATGAGTTTCTGTCCACAAAGTCGGCGCGCAAACGTCGTTTGCGTCCTTTGCGGCCAGGCACTGCATTTTTTCGCCGAAGAACCTGTTCAAAAACCCCACGGGACACAAGTCTCCGCTGTGATTCGGGGGGCGTTACGGGGGGTGGCAACCCCCCGTTGAAGGGGGTAGCGGAGGACGGCGCAAGCCATTGCGGGGAATACCCCGCAATGGTTTGCGCCGGCCGGAGCGAGGGGGCAGGCGCGGCAGTTTGCCGATTCCCCCTTTTGCTGAGTTTTGGAACAGGCTCAAATCACTCATCAAGGAGGATGACATGATTATCAATCACAATCTCAGTGCGATGTTCGCGCAGCGTAGCTTGGGGGTAACCGAAAGCACGCTCACCAAAGGATTGGAGAAAGTTTCTTCCGGTCTCCGTATCAATCGTGCGGCGGACGATGCTTCAGGGCTCGCCGTATCCGAGAAGATGCGTTCCCAGATTCGGGGGCTCCACCGGGCATCCGCAAATGCCGCCGATGGTATTTCCTTCATCCAGACAACCGAAGGGTATCTTCAGGAAACGCAGGACATACTACAGCGGTTGCGTGAACTTGCGGTTCAATCCGCGAACGGCATCTGGACGACAGAAGACCGGACGCAGATTCAGGTCGAGGTGTCGCAACTTGTCGATGAGATAAACCGCATCGCAAGCCACGCCCAATTCAACGGCATGAACCTTCTCACGGGACGCTTTGCGAAGGTTAACGGGCAAAACACCGTTACCTCTTCCATGTGGTTCCACATCGGTGCCAATATGGACCAGCGCGAACAGGTATTCATCGGCACGATGACCGTGGCCGGGCTGGGACTTGTCGGTTCCAACGGATCTTCGCCGCTTGAACTGCTTACCCCGGAAGACTCAAACCGCGCAATCGGTACGCTCGACAACGCGCTCAAACTGGTAAGCAAGCAACGAGCCGATCTGGGAGCCTATCAGAATCGGCTTGAACACGCAATTCGGGGTATCGACTCAGGCGCTGAAAACTTGCAAGCGGCGGAATCTCGTATCCGCGATGCCAACTTGGCGAAGGAAATGGTGAACTATGTTCGCGACCAGATCCTTACTCAGTCCGGTACCGCGATGCTGGCCCAAGCGAACCAGAGAACGAACTCCGTGTTGTCCTTGCTTCAGTAAACGTCTGAGCCTGTTCCAAAACTTGAGGTTTTGGAACAGCCTCGTCTGCTAAACGGATGTTTCCGGCGGGGAACCTTGCGGCATCGCAGGAAACGGAAGACCTGCGGATGAGATTGACTTTGCACCAACGGCTGACATGAGTTCGCTTCTATGTAACGCCTCCGCGTCATGGCGGAGGCGTGCATCCTGCGGGGTTTGGGAACAGCCTCTACTATTTAGTGTCTGTCCACAAAGTCGGTGCGCAAACTAACGTTTGCGTCCTTTGCGGCCAGACACTGCATTTTTTCGCCTAAAGGCTGCAAAAATGCGGGTTTTAAGGAAGTTTGTCCATAATGTGTCTACATTATGGACAAACTCTATTTATCATCCGCTGTTCACTGTTTTTTGAGCTCGGTGCTGATCTTTGCTTCGAATATGTCGTATTGTTTTTTTATGATGTCCGCTTCGGCCGACTCGCCCAGCATTATAGAGAGATAGCGGAGCGCGTCAAGAAAAGATTGTGCGATTTGTAGATCCTCGATCCTCTGGGTGGAAAGGTTGTAACGGTCGCGATACTGGACGGAAACGTCGGCAAGGAGCCGCTTCACGATGGCGAGGTGTTTCGTTGTCGCCTCATAAACGTCTGAGCGGGGATCAAGACTGGCGGTAAGGCTGGAAAGTTCAAGCATATTTTTCGAGACGGCGGCAAACCTTCCCTCAAGCTCAACAAACGACCATTTCCATTTGGAATTGTTGCCGTAAGCCTCTTCCAAAAGATCAATCGCGAACCCCAGTTTTTTTACCATATTGAGACGGCTTTGCGCGTCAACCACAAGGGCAAGCCCCTTCGTATGCATCTCGTATTCGCTGTACGACGCGGAAACCCTTCCCGTCACATTGCTTTCAAGGTAGATAACCGCCTTGTAGATCGTTTTTCGCGCCTCGTTCAACGCCTCTTCATTGCGGTTTTTGAGAATCGTCAGGGCCAAACTGTTGAAGATAAAATAGTACGAGGCGAGGTTGAGCATCTCGTCGGAGAGACCGAAAAGTTTACTCGCCGCATTGCTCGGGTCGTTGCGGCTTGCCGCAAGCACCGCGCCCTCCTTTTGGAGAAGCCCGCCGATAACCGCTTGAAAAGGCTTACACTTATCCGCATAATACTGCTCTTCATTTCCCGCCATTTTTTACCTCTCTCAGGCTGTTTCAAAACCTCACGTTTTGAAACGGGCTCCTCTATCATTTATACAATACAAGCGAAACGCTCCCGGTGTCAAGCCTCGCCCGGCAGCACCAGGGCAACGACATTTACTTTCAATCGAGCCTGTTCCAAAACCAGCTAAAGGGGGAAAGTCTTCCACTGTCAACAACTTAAGCAAAGGGAATATAAGAGTGGTCAACAGATTACACAGATTTTTAGTTTTTTTGTCCGCGAATGTCCGCGAATGTGCGCCATACATGGCGTTGCGAATACGCGCTGATGGATATGTATCATTCGTATTTATTCGCGCCATTCGCGGACCAAAATTCTTAAGTTGTTGACAGGGGAAAGTCTTCCCCCTCGCTACGGACTTGCGTCCTCCGCTACCCCCTCTGCAGGGACAAAACCATGTATGGTTTTGTGGGCGTACCCCAAGCGTCCATGGATGGACGCAAGACTGAGTACGCCCCGGCCGGAAACCCGAAACAGGACGTTGAGGGTTGTAGGCTCCGCCCCCGCAACGCCCCCGAATCACAGCGGAGACGTGTGTCCCGTGGGGTTTTGGAACAGGCTCAATCGCCAAAAAAGGGCTCGATCTCAGGGATTTTTACCAAGTCAGGCGGCTACAGCACGAGGCTCAAAAAACGTTTTGTCCGCTCTTTGTCGGGGTTGTTGAACAATTTTTCGGGGGTGCCTTCTTCGACGATCACGCCGTCTTCAAGGAAGATGATGCGGTTGGCGACCTCGCGGGCGAAGTTTATCTCGTGGGTAACGCAGAGCATCGTCATCTTTTCGTCGTGGGCAAGTTCCTTCATCACGGCAAGCACTTCGCCGATCATCTCCGGGTCAAGCGCGGACGTGGGCTCGTCAAACAGCATGAGGGCCGGGTTCATCGCAAGCGCGCGGGCAATGGCGATACGTTGTTGCTGGCCTCCGGACAACCGGCGCGGATAGTCATCGATTTTTTCGGTGAGACCAACCCGTTCAAGGAGCTCAAACGCTCTCTTTTCGGCTTCGTGCTTGGTCATCAGGTCAAGGTCAACCGGGGCCAGCATGATGTTCTTTTTCACCGTGAGATGTGGGAACAGGTTAAACTGCTGGAATACCATCCCGATGCCGCGCCGCGTCTTGTTGATGTTGGTGTGTTTGTCGGTGAGATCAACGCCGCTGATCACGACGGACCCGGACGTCGGCTTTTCCAGCATATTGAGACACCGCAAGAAGGTCGATTTGCCCGATCCCGACGGGCCGATGATGCAGACAACCTCGCCTTCTTCCACATCGAGATCAATGTTTTTCAGCACGGAGAGCGTGCCGAACGATTTGCACAAACCCCTAACGCGCACTTTGTTCATGTTTCAGTTTCTTCTCCACCAACAGCGACAACTGCGACAAAACCGCAATGATCACAAGATAAACGAGACCGACAATCGTCCACGTCGCAAAGGACTGCATGGTGCGGCCAATGTAGATTTTCGCCTCGTACACGATGTCGGCAAGACTGATCACCGATATGATCGACGTGTCTTTGAGGCTGATGATGATCTGGTTCACAAAATTCGGAATAGAAATGCGCACCGCCTGGGGCAACACCACACGGAACATCGCCCGCATAGGGGAAAACCCCAGACTCCGCGCCGCCTCCATCTGTCCAGGGTCAACCGCCTCGATGCCGCTACGGAAAATCTCCGCGATATAGGCCCCGGCGTTTAGGGTCAGCGTGATAACCCCCGCCGCGAAGGGCGAAAGCCTGAAATCAATGCCGAGGGACTGAATCAACTGCGGGATCCCGAAGTAAATGAAAAACGTCTGCACCAAAAGCGGCGTACCGCGTATCAGCCAGATATAGGCGCGGGCGACCAAGCGCAGATACAGAAAGCGGGAAAGCTCGCAAAAACAGGTGAGCAACCCCAGTGCCGCCGCCAGCACCAGGGCGATGAGCGTTGTTTGCAAGGTAACGCCCATGCCCCGCAAGAGAAGCGGCCCGACGTCATGCAGGACACGAGTGAAATCCATGCGTTTTTCTCTTCCCCGCGCTAGTTCGTCTTGATGTACTTGTCGAGTAGCGCCTGGTACTGGCCGTTCGTGCGAAGATTGGCGAGCCCCTTGTTAAAGGCGGCGAGCAAATCCCCATTTTTTCCCTTGAGAACGGCGAACCCGTAACTGGAACCGCGCTCCATGTCGGTAACCATCTTGAGCCCGTTCCCCTGAGAAATGCCGTAGCCCATGACCGGATAGTCCTCGAAACACGCGGCGGAGTTGCCCGTCTTCACTTCCTCGTACATGAACGGCGATTCGTCGAAATACACAAGGTTGAACCCGTACTGGGCCGCAATCCCCTCGGCAAACGCCGCGCCCTCGGTTCCCGTCTTCACGGCGACCCGCTTTCCCGCGAGATCGGCGTAGCCCTTAACCGTGTCGTTGGCGGCACTGATGGCCATCACCACGCCCGAATCATAGTACGGTGTCGAAAAGTCATATTTCTGCTGACGCTCCGCCGTGATACTCATCCCCGCGATGACCCCGTCCGCCTGATTCGACTCAAGAGCGGCGACCGCTGCGCTAAACCCCAGCGGCTTCAACTCGTAAACAAGCCCCTGATCCCTTGCGATTGCGGCAAGCAACTCGATGTCAATCCCGACATAGTTCCCGGCGGCGTCCTGAAACTCAAACGGCGCAAACGTCGTGTCGGTAGCGATAACATAACTCGTCTTCTCCTGCTCCTTCTTCGCACCCGCAAACACAACGCACACGCCCGCCAGCAACAGACAACAAAACAACAAACTTCTTTTCATAGTTCCTCCATATCTTTTGATGATTAAGAGTATACAGCCATGCTTCAAAAATGTCAACGCCGTCTGGTATCGCCAGGGCGGCGTCATTTACTTTGACAGAAGCACTGATTAACGCGATGACGGACACCGTTGGCGTGTCATGTGCTTCCCTAAGAGCCCGTTCAAAAAACCAGCAAAAAGGGGGAAGTCTCCCCCTTCGCTACGGTCTTCGCCCTCCGCGATCCCCCTCTACGGGGGCCCGCCCCCGTAACGCCCCCGGCCACCTGCCGTGGAGGCCCTTGGGCACACCGCACCATGAACGGGCCTCGGCACCCCCTTCGGGGGAGAACGAGCCGCCCGTCATTGCGAGGCGCATGGCATAGCCGTCATTGCGAGCGGGCGGCACATTGCCAAGCGAGCCTTGTCATTGCGAGCGAAGCGAAGCAATCTAGGGTGAAAGCCCTCCCCGGCTGGATTGCTTCGCCGCTTTGCGGCTCGCAATGACAACGTTCCCCGTCATTGCGAGCAGGCGGCACATTGCCGATCGGGTTGCGTCATTGCGAGCGGAGCGCGGCAATCTAGGGTGAAAGCCCTCTCCGGCTGGATTGCTTCGCCGCTTTGCGGCTCGCAATGACAACGTTCCCCGTCATTGCGAGCGGGCGGCACATTGCCGATCGGGTTGCGTCATTGCGAGCGGAGCGCGGCAATCCAGAGGACACGCCCGTCGACTAGGAGCCTGTGGGACTTAGAAAATTTTCGCGCTTTTTTTCGCAAAAAATAGTGCAAAAACCCCGATAAATAAGCCGTTTTTAGTATTTTGATTAGGTTAAAATCAGTATTTTCG
>JAISZQ010000003.1 GCA_031269165.1 Spirochaetaceae bacterium | reverse complement strand
CACCGTTTCGGCGATATGGTTGAGCACATGGTGGTTCCTAACCTCGTGAAAAAATTCAGGGACTTGGGGTTCGAGTTTAACAAAGCCGGACCCAATGTCGAGATTGAGGACCCTGAGCACGGTATTATGCTGGAGATTGACGCGTTCCTCGAAAACGGCGACAAAGTAATGATTGTCGAGATCAAGTCCAAGCCCAACGCGCTGGATGTGAACCGCCATATCAAGCGCATGGAAACGCTGCGCAAGTATGCGGATTTGCATAACGACAAGCGGACGTATCTGGGGGCTGTCGCGGGGGTGGTTTTTGGCAAAAACGAAAAGATATACGCCCTGGAGAAAGGCTTTTATGTGATTGAGCCGTCCGGGGACACGTTCGACATCACCCCGCCGGAGGGCATATACCGTCCGCGTGAATGGTAAATAAGGGCGGGGGCGCCCCTTTGGGGCGAATGGAAAATGGTAAATTGAAAATGGATAATGTCGTGCTTTGGAAACGGCGTGTTGCTTTCTGGATTGCTTCGCTACGCTCGCAATGACGAGGGGTTCGCCGCAATGACGGGAGGCTTGCTCGCAATGATGGGTTGCTCGTGTTGGTTCGCGCGGTTCGTGGCTGGGCCGTCATTGCGAGGAGGCGGCAACATAGTTGCCGTTGGTGAAGCAATCTAGACGGAGAAGGCCCTCACACTGGATTGCTTCGGGCTACGCCCTCGCAATGACGAGGGGCCCGCCGCAATGACGGGAGGCTTGCTCGCAATGATGGGTTGCTCGCGTTGGTTCGCGCGGTTCGTGGCAGAGTCGTCATTGCGAAGTGAGCGGCAACATAGTTGCCGTTGGTGAAGCAATCTAGACGGAGAAGGCCCTCACGCTGGATTGCTTCGGGCTGCGCCCTCGCAATGACGACGGGGCTCGCCGCAATGATGGGTTGCTCGCGTTGGTTCGCGCGGTTCGTGGCAGAGTCGTCATTGCGAAGTGAGCGGCAACATAGTTGCCGTTGGTGAAGCAATCTAGACGGAGAAGACCCTCACACTGGATTGCTTCGGGCTGCGCCCTCGCAATGACGAGGGGGCTCGCCGCAATGACGAGGGGGCTCGCCGCAATGACGGGAGGCTTGCTCGCAATGACGGGTTGCTCGTGTTGGTTCGTGCGGCTCGTGGCAGAGTCGTCATTGCGATAAGCAGGGGCCCCCGACTAGTCTGATCGGGGTCCCGATGCTGACGTGACCGGGGAAGGCTTTCTCCCCTTTTTTGAAATCGGAATTGCGGGGACCTTTCTATTGCGCCTTGACAATTCTGAAACATTTATCTTGCAACAGGGAGAAAAACGGGGTATACTGTATCGAGAGGCGGCTATGCTGCCGATTCAAAATAGGTTTAAGGAGAACGTATGGTCATTTTGGTTCTTAACTGCGGATCGAGTTCCGCAAAGTATCAGGTCTACGATTGGGACAATAAGGATGTGCTGGCTGTCGGGGTGGTGGAGAAGGTGACGTTTCCCGGTTCGTTTATCGGGCACAAGGCGAAGGGGAAGGCTGAGTTTACGCTCAATCAGGACTGCCCCACCCACACGGACGCGGTGAATCTCATCATCAAGTTGCTCACCGACAAGGAACACGGGGTTATTCCCGACATGAGCGTTATCGGCGCGGTCGGGCATCGGGTTCTGCACGGCGGCGACAAGTTCACCAAGTCGGTCATCGTGGACGACAAGGCGATGGAGGTGTTCAAGGAGGTGAAGGACTTGGGGCCGCTCCACATTCCGGCCAACCTCATGGGGATTGAGGCGGCGAAGAAGGTGTTGCCCAACGTGCCGCACTGCGCGGTGATGGACACGGCTTGGCACCAGACGATGCCGCCTGAAAGTTTTCTCTATGCGGTGCCCTACGAATGGTACGAAAAATACAGCGTGCGCCGCTATGGGTTCCACGGTACGTCGTTCCTTTACACGGCCAAGCGCGCTGCGGTGTTGCTCGGCAAGGATCCGTTCAAGACCAACCTCATCATCTGTCACTTGGGGAACGGGTCGTCGGTTAACGCGGTGAAGGACGGCAAGAGTTTTGACACGTCGATGGGGATCACGCCGCTAGAGGGGCTCATCATGGGGACTCGGTCGGGCGACACAGACCCCGCGATGCCGTTCTATGTGATGCGGAAAACCGGCATGAGTGCCGAGGCGATGGAGTCGGTCCTCAACAAGAAGAGCGGGTTGCTCGGTATCACGGGGCAGTACACCGACCGGCGCGACATTCAGGCTGCCGCCATCAAGGGCGACAAGCAGGCGCTTCTCTCGCAGAACATGGAAGCCTATCGTGTGAAGAAGTACATCGGCGCGTATACGGCGGCACTGGGCCGGGTTGACGCGCTGGTATTCACCGCCGGTGTCGGGGAGTTTGCCACCGTCATTCGGCAGAAGGTGCTAGAGGGGCTTGCACCCGTGGGCTATGTCTACGATCCGGCCAAGAACGATCTTGCCCATACGCGGAACGCCGAGACGAACATTGCCGCCGATGGCGCGAAGATTCCCATCTTCATCATCCCGACCGACGAGGAGTTGGTGATGACCGAGGACGCCTTCGCGCTGATGAAGGGGACCTACGACGTGCACACGAACTTCAAATACACGTTCCAAGACAAAAGTTATGTCAACAAGAGCCGTGCCGAGGGTTTGAAGGGCGATCTTCAGAAGAACCCGGCGCTGGCCGACATCATCGCGCATCCCAAATAAACGAGAGGAGGCGGGGAAAAGGGGCGGGGAATCCTTTTTCCCGCTTTGTTTTCCCTGAATATGCAGTGAAAACAAACAATATTATTACCCTGACGGCTCCCGATCTGGACGGTTATCTCAGTGCGGACGACAACGGTGCGATCAGCCATATCGGCACTCTTTACGACGCGATTTTGAACGGCACAGGCGATGAGCAGGTGCGGCTCTACAACAACATGGGCGCGGAACTCCGTACCCTCACGGACAAAGAGGAGCGCATCCACGTCTATGCGTTTAAATCGCCGCAAGAAGACTATTTCGAGGGGAGTCGGATCGTCGCAAAACTCCGCGACACCCGGACGGCAAACGAAGAGTTTATCTATTACACGCAGCGTTCCTACGAGATTCTGTTCAAGTTTGCCTACTGCGACCCGAAAAACATCAAGCGGTATTACCGGACGGTGAAGACCCCGGTGACGTTCCCGAAACAGAACTACGCCGTCCATCGGCTTGTTGACATTGACGACAAGATCGAAAACATCGTGATGTGTGTTTTGTTGCGGGGAGCGCTTTTGCCGTCGATGATCATGTCGAAAGAGATAGAGGAATACTCGTCGAAGGGCTCCGTCACGCCGTTCGCGCTGTTCAAGATCAGCCGGGACGATTCGCGGAAGGAAGCCGATATGCGCTACATCCTCAACCTCGACAAATCCTATTTTGACGTGGAAAGTTTGCGCGACAAAGACCTCGTATTCGCCGACCCGATGAACGCCACAGGCGGCTCGATCATCACCATCATCAAATATCTTGAGGATAACGGGGTAGTACCGCGTTCGATCAAGGTGTTCAACGAGATCGCGTCTCTCAAAGGGCTGTTGCGCCTCGTTCGCGCCGTGAAAAACTGCGACGTCTACACGATGTGGGTTGACCCGGCCCTCAACGAGAAAGCCTACATTCTGCCGGGACTGGGAGACGCGGGCGACCGCCTCAACGGCCCCGACGAGGGTATCCCTAAGAACATGATCCGTCTCATCTCCGGCTACGGCACCAACATCGCCGGGCTGTATCAGGCGCAGGTGCGGGAAATCGAGAACACGGTGCTGAATTAGCGTCTGTCCGCAAAGCCGGTTACGGTACGCAACCTCGTTTCGTCGTGAACAGACACCGCGTTTCCGCGCTCTTTAGGGTGCGAAAATGCGGGTTTTAGGAAGGCGCGGTCCGAGGGCCTTACGTCCGTAATGGGGCTTCTGAGAGTCTGGTTCAAAAAAACCACGGGACGCAACCCTCCGCTGTGATTCGGGGGCGTTACGGGGGTGGTAAACCCCCGTTGAAGGGGGTAGCGTAGGACGCAAGTCCGTAGCGAGGGGGAAGGCTTTCCCCTGTCAACAACTTAAGAATTTTGGTCCGCGAATGGCGCGAATAAATACGAATAATACATACCCATCAGCGCGTATTCGCAACGCCATGTATGGCGCACATTCGCGTACATTCGC
>JAISZQ010000001.1 GCA_031269165.1 Spirochaetaceae bacterium | reverse complement strand
AAAAAAAATTTATGGAATTTGCGCCGATTTTCCAACACTTGGACAGTCTTTTTTCGAAGGGCTAATTTAGGCAAGAGGATGAGTCGTGTTTGTTCATGCAGTGCCTGATAACTGCGGGAAGCGGCGCGCCGGTCGCAATAACCATGGTTTTCCTGAACAACGAGGTTTCAAGCCGGGTTCGAACGAGAGCATTGTCTTTTGCCATGCCTGAAAACTCCAGTTTTGCAGCTTAAACCTTAGGACCGTGCTGTCAAGAGCAGTCTGGATACAGGATTTTTTAATCAGCGGGGTAAAGCGTGGGGTAAAATGGACAAAAAATAAGGCGGAGTGTATATTTACCCTGCCTTACGATATATTTAGGTTTCGACTATATGATGGTGAAAAAGGTATGCTGCCCGAATGAGTGAGGGATGTTGCATCTTCTGCCCTATCGTTCCGTTATTATCGAAAAACGATCCCATTCTTTTCGGAATGTTTTAATAATGCCACCGCGACAAAAAAACCGGATAATTCCGCAAACCCTGCGGCATACCATATAATTTCCGGTCCGAGCAATTGCGGCAGAAATAGAATCAGCACGGAATTGAGAGCGATACACCTGCAAAACATGATGACTGCTGCCTGCGCCGTTCTTTTTGTTGAATACAGGTATGCGCCGATCATCAAATTCAGCGCAATCAGCAAGAAGGCCCACCCGAATTTCGGAAGCGCTACCTCTATGGTTTCCAACAGCGCCAAGTCGGAGTTGAACAATGCGTAGACGTACCTTCCGCAAACGAGCAGAAACACATAGACCGCCAAACTCGCCAACAAGTTGACCGCCATGCCCGAACGAAAGTAAAACCGCAATTCATCTGCGTCTTTTTTTCCATAGCTTTGCCCAATCAACGGCTGCAAGCCCTCTGAAACACCTAAAAATATGCCCATAGAAAAAGAAGTCAGGTACGACATGACGCTGAACGCGGACACCGACAAGTCGCCCAACATGCGGATCAGCACATAGTTCATGCAAAGCGTGGTGACCGGCGTACCGAACTGCGACAGCATTTCGGGAAAGCCGCGCCTCATGATTTTACTCGCAAGCACCGGCGAAAACGATGTTTTCCCGAAGCGCAACGCCCCTTTGCGCCTGGCAAAATGCGAGAGCAGAATCAAGACAACCGATATTTGGCCAAGGCCTGTGGCAATCGCCGCGCCCTTTATCCCCATTTGCAACGGGAATATGAAAAGCCAGTCCAGAAACACATTCATCAGCGACCCGACAATGATCGCCGCACCCGCGAGTCCAGGAGAACCGTCGTTGCGCACGAAGCCTTGCAGGATAAATCCCAGCGATATGGGCAGGGAAAAAGCGCTGTAGTAGAAAATGTATTCGGCGGTCATGTCGAAGAAGGTGCTGTTGGCCCCCGAAAGAACGGCGATTTGGCGCGAAAAGCCCAAACCCGCCGCCATTAGGAGTGCCGCAACGAGGAATGCGAGCAATGCGGCTTGACGAAAGGCGTCATTCGCGCCTTTTTCGTCCCCGCGCCCCAATCGGATCGCCGTGATTGTGATCCCGCCGACGGTCATCAAGGTGCAGAGCGCCCCCGCGAAGAGGGTGAACGGCAGGGCGAGATTGACGGCGCCGATCGCATCCACGCCGACGCCCCTGCCCACAAATATGCCGTCAACGACGACGTACAGAAACATGCCGCACATGCCCGCAACCGAAGGAAGCGTGTACAGTATCAGGTTTTTCTTTCTCAACCGTGTCTTTGTATTGTCCATTTATATCTTATTGCTCCGCCGACTAAATGTTGCGCTGAATTGGCGAGATAGTTTGGCGGCTTGCGAGGCGCAAAACGCAGGCGAACCCGTAGGTTCGGCGAGGCTTTGCAACACGCCTTTGGCGCTCCTCCGCTCACTGCGTTCGCTTCGCTGTCCTGTTTTGCATTGCGGCTGAAGCCGCGCAAAACAGGCAACGAAGCAAGACGTCAAAATAGTCGCCAAGACGCGCAATGTTTAGTCGGTGGAGCAATATTTCCTTGCTCAAAAATTTTGTCCGCTTCGCCCTTGAACAGTCGAAGATATTTCTTCGAACAACGGAGCAAGGCATCTCGCTCCGAATCGCTCATTTTTTTAAAGGCACCATCTTCGGCTCCGCATACAAGGTCAAGGTATTTTTCTGAGAATCTGCGCCCTTCTTCCGTAAGGAAGATTCGTTTGCTTCGTTTGTCGCTCTCTGAATCGCGCAAGGATAAAATGCGCTTCTTTTCAAGTTCTTTCAGCGCCGAATGAACCGTTTGTTTGCTGATTGACCATTGTTCCCGGATGGTTTTCTGTGTGATGTTTTCCTTGGATTCCCGGATGCAGTATAGAATCCAAAATGCAGTATCCGAAATGCCGCTTAGTTTCGCGAAGCGACTGTATAGTGCATCCATTTCTTTCCAGATTGAGAAGTATTCTGAAAGTTGTTCGTGAAGGTTCATAACATGCCTCCCATATAGTCCGAAATCAGACAATATAATATAACATTGCCCTCTTGGTTTGTCAAGCGTTTTTTCACACAGCGTTTTTTCTGTGGTTTTCACACAGCGTTTTTTCACGCAAAAATGCAAAATGTTCAAAAAAAATCCCTTTCGCGCCGTTGGAATGCAAGGGACAAATGGGGTTTTCCATTATTTGGGCTGCAAAACCTCGTGTGCAATCTGCACATAAACTCGAAAAAAATCCCTCCTTGCTGACCATTGCGACAATGTTTCTCTTTATGATACAGTATTGTCTGTGTAAAGGAGTAGCTTGAGTACCGCAATGACGCTGCGCGGAATAGCAAGTCCCCGATCTCGAAATAAACTGCCCCGCAGCAAGACCACGGGGTATTGGGGATGTGGGTAGTTTGTTACGATAGGAAGGATTGGGAGTGGGTTCAATACCCCATTTGTGAATAAGGAAGCGTGGCAAGCCACGGGGTATTGAACCCGTTTGCGTAATAAAAAACTATCGGGAGGGTGCGATATGGCGACCATGATCAAAATATGCACGGTTCTGCGGCGTTTTACGGAAGGCAAGGGCCGGATAGAGGCGCAGGGAGAAACCGTGGGCGAGTGCCTGAACAACCTCATGCTGAAATATCCCGGATTAAAGGGTTCCGTCTATAAATCAGAG
>JAISZQ010000364.1 GCA_031269165.1 Spirochaetaceae bacterium | reverse complement strand
AAAGCGCGAAAATTTTCTAAGTCCCACAGGCTCCTAGGGGGCTTTCCTCGGGCGCGACGTGTTGGGAACGGGTGTCGGGGTCCCCCTTCGGGGGAGTGAATGCAATGACGAGGGGCTTGCTCTCCCCCGAAGGGGGGCCGGGGCCCGTTCATGGTGCGACGCGCCCGCCTCGCCCACCGCAGGTGCCCCCTTCGGGGGGCCGCAGGCCCTTTCCTTGGGCGTGTTGTGAGGGGAACGAGCGTCGGGGTCCCCCTTCGGGGGAGTGAATGCAATGACGAGGGGCCCCGAGGGGCTTTCCTTGGGCTTGCTCTCCCCCGAAGGGGGGCCGGGGAGCGTTCATGGTGCGACGCGCCCGCCTCGCCCACCGCAGGTGCCCCGAAGGGGGGCCGGGGCCTGTTCATGGTGCGACATGCCCAAGAAATGTCCCTGCGGGGCCGCGCCCGCTCTAACGAGCGGCCCGCTCGCAATGACGGGGACAACGGGCGAGGCCGTCATTGCGAGGAGGCGGCAACACGGTTGCCGACGACGAAGCAATCCAGACGGGGCGGTCCTTTCAGTAAGCGGGCGAAGCCCGCGACGCCCTGCGACCGCAATGACAAGAAACAAGTAAATTTGCCGGCGGGCTTAAACGCGGGCGGAGATTTCCGCAAAGGAGATTTTTATGATAAAGAAAAGTGTGTTTTTCGTGGCGGTGTGGGTGATGGCGGTCGCGATGGTTTTTGCCGGGGGCGGTAGCGAGCCTGATTCGTCTCCCGCAGCCCCGGCGGGTGAACCGGACCCCGCTATCCAAGAACGGTTTGATTACCTTGACCAGCAGCTTCAGGCCAAACCGGCGGAAGGTACGGTGATTCTGACGGAGGCCAACAGCGGTTCCTCCGGGATGGACTTGGACGCGGCAATCAGAGAGGCCGCCGCGCAGATGGGGCAAAATCTTCCAAACGGGACGAAGGTCGCCTTAGTCAGCGTGGCTTCGTCTTCGGCGCAACTTTCCGAATACGTTATCAGCAGGCTGGAGGCGGCTCTGGTGAGCGGCAAGAAACTCGTGGTGGTGGACCGTGCCAATCTGGACAAGGTTCGGGCGGAACAGGGCTTTCAGGCTTCGGGCGAGGTGGATGACAATTCGGCGAAGAGTATCGGAAAGCTCTTGGGCGCGGGCGCGATTGTTACCGGGACCTTTTCGGACTTGGGGGATGTGTACAGCCTCACCCTGAAAGCCATCAACATAGAGACGGCCACGGTGGCGGTCTCGTATCCGGCGGATATTGCCAAGAGCACCCGGATAGCAACGCTGCTTGCAAGCGGCGGCGGGACGCCCGTTGCGGCGGCAAGAACGGCGGCTCCGGCTGGTCAGGCGGCTACCGCCCCGGCACCCGCATCCGCCTACAAAGTGGGCGGTACCGGTCCCGCCGGAGGTACGGTTTTTCATCCTGTTGTACCGGCAAGCGTTCCCCCGGCAACGAACCAAGTCTACAAGGTGGGCGACAAAGGCCCGGCGGGCGGGGTCATCTTCCACGTGAACCCTCAGTCAAATGGCGAATGGAAGTACCTGGAAGCCGCGCCGACGAATACCGAGCGGCAGGTTAAATGGGGAAGCGTTGCGGTGAAAGGAACCGAGGCCGGGATTGGAGCAGGAAAGAATAACACCGCGCTTGTCGTGGCGGCGTTGATCAACGCGGGTGAAAACGGAGCGGCGTTCTTATGCGACGACCTTGAGGTGAACGGCTACGACGACTGGTTCCTGCCGAGCAAAGCGGAGCTTAACCTGATGTATACGCGGCTGAAGGAAAAAAGCTTGGGCGGCTTTAAAAGCGAGACCTACTGGTCTTCGTCGGAGTACGAGAGCAACTCCGACTACGCATGGCGTCAGGATTTCAGCGATGGCGAACAAGTAGGCACTGGTTACCCATACAAGCACAAGAGTACGGTCTTCTCTGTCCGCGCTATCCGGCAGTTTTAGGGGAGAGCCTCGCGGGGATAAAGGCGGGGACGTTACGGGGGCGTCATTGCGAGGGCGCGGCAATTTGCCGTAGCCCGAAGCAATCCAGGCGAGGGGCCACCACACTGGATTGCCGCGCCCGCTCTAACGAGCGGCCCGCTCGCAATGACCGGGGGGTAGCGGGCGCGATGGCGGGGACAACGGGCGAGGCCGTCATTGCGAGGAGGCGGCAATTTGCCGGAGCCCGAAGCAATCCAGAGAAGGCATCTCCCTCTGGATTGCCGCGCCCGCTCTAACGAGCGGCCCGCTCGCAATGACGATGGCCGCTCGCAATGACGGGGGGCAAGGAAGAGGGATAAGAGATGGGGGATAAGGAGAAAACGATGAGGGAAATTCAGACGGGGTGGCCGTTATGCGGTTCGCGCAATCTCTTTGCGTACCAGTTGGCCGATGATTGCCTCCGGGGTAGTGTGTTCCGCCACGGCCTTGATGCGGAGCCAGTCTGCGGAAAGGTCGTCCACGATGATGACGTGGCCGGGGCTTTGACCCTTGTGCTTCGCAAAGAAGCCGCTTTTTCCGTCACCGGAAACCCTGGGCGGGTTTTTGGTGTAGTATTCGTCCAGCGCGTCGTATTCCTCATCGGTATAATCGGGCATCGGTTCCTCCTATCTGTCGAGCAGAGCGCGGAAGGTATTGGTACACTTCATAGCGTGAAATACCCTGACGGTCTGCTCATCAATAACATTGTACAGGATTTCCAGCAGGTTTGTCTTGCTGTCAAACCCCAAAACCAAGTGTTTTTCGTTGTCATCGTCCAAAACATCATCATATTCCACATTGTTCAGCACATGGTATATGTCCGCCTCGGTGCCCCCATGCTTAAATGCGGAGGGCGCAAACTTGACAACGACTTCCATCTTCCCATTCTCTCACAAAATCGCTACGGGAGCAAGCGCGGGGGACAAGAACAGGCGCATTTGTTCGTGTGGTCGTGCTTACTAACTGTGGTGTTATCCGCTTTTGGCGGTGGACATACAAATTTGCCGGCGGGCTTAAACGCGGGCGGAGATTTCCGCTAAGGAGTATTTTATGATAAAGAAAAGGGTGTTTTTCGTGGCGGTGTGGGCGATGGCAGTTGTGGCGGTTTTTGCCGGGGGCGGTAGCGAGCCTGATCCGGCTCCCGCGCCCGTAACCCCGGCGGCTAGAGTGGACCCCGCTGTCCAGGAACGGTTTGATTACCTTGACCGGCAGCTTCAGGCTAAACCGGCGGAAGGTACGGTGATTCTGACGGAGGCCAACAGCGGTTCCTCCGGGATGGACTTGGACGCGGCAATCAGAGAGGCCGCCGCGCAGATGGAAGCGAAAATCCCGGCGAAAACTATGCTCGCTCTTGTAAGCGTGGCATCACCTTCAACGGCGTTTTCCACACAGGTTTTGACAAGGCTTGAATCGGCGATTGTAAGCAGCGGGAAACTGGTTGTGGTTGACCGTGCCAATCTGGACAAGATTCGGGAGGAACAGGGGTTTCAGCTTTCCGGGGAAGTGGATGACGAATCGGCAAAATCTATCGGGAAGCTATTAGGCGCTGGGGCAATTGTAACAGGTTCATTAGCTGATTTAGGGGATGTCTACAGCCTCACGCTCAAAGCAATCAATATAGAAACCGCCACAGTCGCGGTATCGTATCTGGCGGATTTGGCAAAAAGCGTACGGGTAGAGACCTTATTGGCAAGTGGCGGTGGCGGGACGGCCCCGCGGCGGCCGGCAGGCGGAAGCACGGCACCGGCTGGTCAGGCGGCGGCTCCCACCCCGGCGGCTCCACCAGCACCCACCACCTACAAGGTGGGCGACGCCGGCCCGGCGGGGGGCATTGTGTTCTACGACAAGGGAGGGTTTTCCGATGACTGGCGGTATCTGGAGGCGGCCCCGGCTTCCACAGAAATCAAATCAATGTGGCTATCATCTCTTAATAGCGTGGGCGGGACGGGATTAGGCATCGGCAGGGGGAAAAAGAACACGGAGCTTATTGTAGCGTTTATGAGAAAAAACGGACAAACCGGCGCGGCGGAATACTGCGCCGAACTTTACATTAATGGTTTTAATGATTGGTTTTTACCCAGCAATGGCGAATTGAACCTGATGTATCAGAACTTGCAGGTGAATGACCTTGGCGGCTTTAAAGACGACAGGTACTGGTCTTCGTCGGAGATCGATAACGTTTACGCATGGGAACAGAATTTCAGCAATGGCGTACAGTACAACTTCACCGGCAAGCATTACAGTTGTTCTGTCCGCGCCGTCCGGCAGTTTTAGCGGAGAGCCCTTCGGGATAAAGGCGGGGTGTTTCGGGGGCGGAGCCCTCGTAGAGGGGGTGGCGGAAGACCGCCGGAGCCAGGGGGAGACTTCCCCCTTTATCCCTCTTCCCTGCTTGAATAAAGGAAAATGCCGGCAAATGCCGGTAATTATATTTTTATGCCGCAAAAAGCGGCGAAGGAGAAAGGTATGAAGAGATTTTTTGTTTTTGGTGTGGCGGCGCTTATCGCGAAGAGATTTTTTGTTTTTGGTGTGGCGGCGCTTATCGCGTTGTCAATGGCAGGGTGCACAAGCGCGCCGAAGGCTGCGCCGCTTCCATCGGGTGCGGCGAGTGCCGGCACAGCGGGCACGGGTTCGGCAAGCAAGGGGTTAAGCGGGGTTCCCGATTTTGTGAACGATGCCTACCTCAACGCTTCCGAGGACGTGATTATCGGCATCGGGACGTACAAGATCGGGAACGATATGTCCAAGATGGGGACGGGCAAAACGTTTGCGGAAACGCGGGCGCGGGCCGACATCGCCCGGCAGTTGAGTTCCATCGTGAAGAACATGGTGAACGACTACACGGCGGTAAGTGAGCTTGACCCCAGCGCGGCGATTTCGTTTCAGGAAAATATCACCCAAACGCTGTCCAAGGCCGAGTTGAAGGGCGCGAAGACGGTGAAACTACAGAGCGATGACAACGGGCTCTTGTGGGTCGTGATGGAGTACAGCAAGTCGGCGGCGGCAACCGAGGTGAACCAGGCGGCTAATGCGGCGAAACTGGTGGTTCCGGCAGCGGCGGCGTTTAACGCGCTCCAACGCATGGACACTGCGTTTAACAAGGAAGCCGGCGGCGGGCCGGTTCCCGTAGGCAACTAGGCCCCCTTCGGGGGAATGGTAAATGGAGAATTGAAAAGGGAAAATGCATGGAGTATGGAAACTGCGCGCGCCCTTCTTATCATTCTCCATTTTCCATTTATCATTTTCCATTCCCCGCAGGGGCACCGGTATTCTATTGGAGAAAAGCGTTATGCAAAAATGGTCTGTGTTATCGGTTCTGGTGGTTCTTATTGTTGCCGTGCGCGCTGGGGTCTGGGGCGGGGGTCAGGCATCGTCCGGCTTGCCGGTATCGGCGGAGCCCTCGGAATCCTCTCTCAAGGCGGAGATGTATCTCGAAACGGAGTCCTTTCTCAGTGCGGAATATTCGGAACCTTCAGATTCCTCGCTCGAAGCGGAATTTGACAGAGGCTACTGGGTCACGCGGCCCTCCGGGGCCGGGATTACCATAATCGGGATGGCCGGGAGACGGGCAAACCGGGACGAGGCGGTGCGGAACGCGCTGGCGGACGCGGCACAAAAGGCGGCCCTGTTCCACGGCGTTCATGCGGAAAGCGCGGCAGTGCTGAATCAGGGGGCGGGCAATCTGGATTACTTCAGCGACTTTGACTACCGGATAACCCCGGCCAACGGGTACGAGGGCTACCTTGACGCGCTGGACTTTGACGAGGACGCGGACGTGCTTGAGAAAAACGGCGTGGTACTTGTGCGGGCAAGGTACGCGGGGGTTGACGCGGCGGTTCCGCCCTACGCCGTGGCTGTGGAGGACGGCGTTCCCGACTGGACGAAGCGGTATACCGCCGCCGTTCCCGGCTGGTTAGCCGGGGTGGGCCACGCCAAAAACAAGGGTTCCCTGCAAAAAACGGCCCAGGCCTCGTATGAGAACGCGCTCGTTTCGCTCTTGCCCCAACTGTCAACACGGGTCGGCACCGAGGTTGTCGACGCGAGCGGGGCGCGGCTGACGCTGAACGTTACCCGGAGCGAGGGCGACCTCACCGGCGTGATGATTCTGGAGACGTGGCTTGACCGGAAAACAAGCGCGGTGTGGACGCTGGTCGTGGCTCAAGCAGTGGATAGTAGTGAATAGTGATGAGAGGCAAATTGCTGCG